>JAAYQB010000161.1 GCA_012519525.1 Bacteroidales bacterium
ACGCGGCATGGCTGGGTCAGAGTTGCCTCCATTGCCCAATATTCCTTACTGCTGCCTCCCGTAGGAGTCTGGACCGTGTCTCAGTTCCAGTGTGGGGGTGTATCCTCTCAGAACCCCTATCCATCGTGGCCTTGGTAAGCCGTTACCTTACCAACTAGCTAATGGAACGCGTGCCCATCTTATACCACCGGGGTTTTAATTATCTATAGATGCCTATAAATAATATTATGGAATATTAGCGCCGATTTCTCAACGTTATGTTCCTGTATAAGGTAGGTTACACACGTGTTACGCACCCGTGCGCCACTCGTCATCATCGTATTGCTACAACATGTTACCGTTCAACTTGCATGTATTAAGCCTGCCGCCAGCGTTCATCCTGAGCCAGGATCAAACTCTCCATTGTATAATATCTCTTTGCCCCGAAGGGCGTTCTCTCTTTTTTTTGTGTCTGTCCTGAGCTTTGCTTTCTCTTTTCTCAAAAGATTTAGCGGGATATTTGCTGCTGATCTCCATTCGTTCAAAGAACTTTTTCCCTTTCTTGAATCGCTTATTTTTGGCGCTTCGTTTTGGGATTGCAAAAGTACAACTTTTTTCTTTATCTTAAACAAAATATTTTAAATATTTTTTATTATTCTAAATCGCTGAATAAAAAGCTATTATATAAATTAAACAAATTTTTCGTGGTGTCAAAATAGCTTTTTTGAAATTTTAAAAGGAAGAATTTGAAATTATAAATGTAATTTATCGCATTTTTGTATGTGCAAAATTTTATCGTCTTCTATTGTCTCTATCTTATGGGGTGAAAAAGGAATAGAAGGTGCCGACAATCCTTTGCCGAAGACTTTATTGCCTATTAATATACGTGCTTCGTCCCAACTATTTTTTAAAATGAATTTTTCAAGCGTTTTTTTACCTCCTTCAATAATAATTGACTGGCATTTTATTTCATAAAGATAATGCAGCATTTCTTCAATATAATTAGCCGGATTTGACAATTTTACATATTGAACATTTCCATCTTTTTTATCATAAAGAGTATTAAAAATAATTGTAGGTTGTTTATTATCAAAGAAATGATAGAGCGTATTTTTTATTTTTTCATTAAAAAACGAAATGCGAATGGGATTTTTTCCGCTACCATAGCGTATATTTAATTGAGGGTTATCATTATAAACAGTATTAGCACCAACATAAATAGCATCCTCTTCGGCTCTCCATTTATGTACTTTGTATTTTAATGCTTCGTTGGTTATCCAATAACTTTCTCCTTTTTCTTTTAAAGATACATCTATGTCCATAAAGCCATCAAGGGTTTGAGCCCATTTCAAAATAATATAAGGTCTGTGCTGTTGAAGAAAAGTAAAATATCGCTTATTTAATTGATAACATTCATTTTCTAATACACCTGTTTTCACTTCACAGCCATTTGATTTTAAAATTTCTATCCCTTTAGTAGCTACTTTTGGATTGACATCTATATT
Source organism: Bacteroidales bacterium (assembly GCA_012519525.1). Taxonomy (GTDB): domain Bacteria; phylum Bacteroidota; class Bacteroidia; order Bacteroidales; family WCHB1-69; genus UBA5266. Next base: position 1,485 of record JAAYQB010000161.1, read on the forward strand.
CCCAACAACGATTGTAGGTATTTTATGTTGTAAAATCAAATCGGTGCAGGGCGGTGTTTTTCCTTGATGACAGCAAGGTTCAAGATTGACATACAAAGTGGACGACAAAAGTAAACTTTTATCTTTAACAGACTGTATAGCATTTACTTCTGCGTGAGAATTTCCATAACAAGCATGAAATCCTTCACCAATAATAGTACCGTCATGCACTATCACACAACCCACTAATGGATTAGGGGCTACATTTCCTTTTCCATGTTTGGCGATGTCAATACATCGTTGCATGTATTTATTATCTATAGAATTCAACATCAGTATTTTATCTATTATCTTTTAATGAGTCGTATTTTTATGCAAAAATAGGATAATTTTTTATAAAACTTGTATCTTTTTCAAAAATATTATATCTTTGCAGTACTATAATCTTACAAATTATAACAACTATTTATTCAAAAACTCTCTATTAATAAAAAAATAATATAAAAATGAAAAAATTTGCAGTTATTATTAGCGGCTGCGGAAATATGGACGGAGCCGAAATACATGAAACTCTCATGACATTACTTGCTATTGAAAAGAAAGAATGTGAATATGAATTGTTTGCACCTGACAAAGAACAACACCATGTTATTAATCACCTTACAAAAAAAGAAATGCCCGAAAAACGAAATATGTTAGTAGAGGCTGCTCGAATTGCTCGTGGTAATATAAAAGATATTTCAGCGTTTTCTATCAAAAATTTTGATGCTGTAGTATTCCCGGGCGGATACGGTGTTGCTAAAAACTTTTTTACTTATGCTTTTGATGGTATCAACGCTAAAGTTTTACCTGAAATCGAAAAAATAATTAAAGACACACATGCTGCCGGCAAACCTATAGGTGCTTTGTGTATCTCCCCCGTTTTAATAGCAAAAGTCTTAGGTGATGTTACGGTAACAATAGGACATGACAAAAACACTACGGACGATATTATCAGCATGGGTGCCAATCACATCAATTCCGCACCAACAGATGTTGTTTCCGATAGAAAAAATAAAATATTTACCACTCCTTGTTATATGCTCAATGCACGTTTAGTAGAGATTGCCGAAGGTGTTGAAAATTTAATCGAAACTATGTTGCAAGACATGTAATCTGAAAATCAGAAAATTATTTTCTATTTCAATTGCTTTATTTTATCGTACAAATTATCGGCTAATCGGCTAGCTCCAATGCGGAAATATTGTTGATTCATCCATTTTTCTCCTAGTATTTCATATAATAAATGAATGTATTGTTTTGCCATCAGTTCATTTGTTACTCCTCCGGATACTTTTACTCCCACTTGTTTCCCTGTTTGCTCATAATGTTTTTTAACAGCCAAAAGCATGGTTGTGAAACTCTCCGGACTTGCATTTACTGCAATCTTTCCCGTTGATGTTTTAATAAAATCGGCTCCTGCATCCATGGCTATTTCAGAAGCTTTATAAATATTACTAACACTTTGTAATTCTCCTACTTCTAAAATAACTTTCAACATTGTATCTTTACAAACTTCTTTTACCGCTGCTATTTCATCGAAAACTTCGGTATAATTTCCTTCCAAAAATTTTCCCCTCGAAATAACCAAATCTATTTCATCAACTCCTTCACTAATAAGATATTCTACCTCAGCTATTTTCAAACCAATTGGTATTTGTCCGGCAGGAAATCCACCTGCTACACAAGCTACTTTTACTTTTGTTTTCTTTAAATAATTTTTAGCTTTCGCACAAAATATAGGATACAAACAAACAGATGCTGTTGTAGGGCGGTAATAATGAGCTGCTTTCTCACACAATGACAAAATATCATTCGTAGTATTACTCCCTTCTAAAGTCGTTAAGTCAATACAACTTAAAGCAAAATTCAACAACTCTTTATTTGAAAAATAAACAAACTCTTTAGCAGCTACTTGTTGAATTAATCGGGTAACGCAAGCACTTTCTATCATAAGATTATAATTAAAAAGGTGGCTTATTTTGAGCCACCTTTTGTATATTTATGTATAGGATAAATTATTTATTAATTAGAATTTTCTTTGTTTCTACATTGTTACCATTTTGTATTTTAATAAAATACATTCCATTGCTAAAATCAGAAACATTTACTTGTAATAAATCGGATGTGCTATCTATTTTTCTCACCATTTTACCAAGTATATTATAAATGTAAACGGTAGCATTATTGGTGTTTTTTATACTAATAACATCTTTTGCAGGATTAGGATACACCATGGTCTCTACTCTGCTTACTTCTGCTATACCGGTAGATACTGTAAAATTAGCACATGCAGGCTCACTAATTTCTTGCTCAACTCCGGAACGATAAACTTTTGTTATATCGAAGCACCATGTATTGCTTGCTTTAAACTCACTAGATGCCACTTGTAGCTCTTGCAAATCAATCATAGAAGTGTCTCCCGGTTGCATTGCTTTATTCAAAGTAATTGATAGAGCAAATTTTGTTTCTCCTTCTATAATCATTGCCATTTTCATAGAATCTCCGGCATTCAACACATCTCCATTATTGGTAAATTGAATCACAAGAGGAAATTGAATTTGCGGAGGTGGATTAGAGGGAAAATTGAAAGACTGCCCGTCTAAATAGTAAAGTTTACCATCATATACTAATAGAATGTTTGTTACTTTTTGTGCATTTATCATTGAAAATGCAGCTACTAATGTGAATAATAAAATAAATCTTTTCATTTTCGTAATATTTTAATTTTATTTTAATTTTTTACAAAAATACAATTTATATTAATACCATTGCACACTATTTTTTATATTTTATTCAAAAAATAAAAATAAAGTGATTACTTTTGTAAAATTTTCAATTATGATAGACGACGAATATTATATGCGTGCTGCATTAGTCGAAGCCGAAAGGGCTTTAGAAAAAGATGAAATTCCAATTGGGGCTATCATTGTTTGCAATGATAAAATTATAGCAAAAGCCCATAATCTTACTGAAAGTCTTTGTGATACAACCGCCCATGCCGAAATGCAAGCATTTACATCTGCTTTTGCTTATTTAGGAAGTAAATATCTAAAAGACTGTACTTTATACGTAACATTAGAGCCTTGTGTCATGTGTGCCGGAGCTGCTTACTGGACTCAAATCGATAGAGTGGTATTTGGTGCTTACGACCTAAAACACACCACTATTAAGAATAAAAAACAACTCTATCATCCTCAAACAAAAATAACAGGCGGAATATTAGCTGACGAATGCGCCGCCATCTTGACGCGTTTTTTTAAAATGAAAAGATAAGTACTTATCTAATTGGGATAAAAAACATTGTTTTTTTTTATATCTTTGCGTAAACAAAAATCATTTATAAAAATAACAAAAAAAACAATAATTTATCGTGAGTATTAGTAAGTTAGACCAAATGGTAGAAGTGGTTAAATCCAACCCGAAAAAAAGATTAGTGGCAGCTTATGCCAACGACGCTCATACAATAGAAGCTATTTATCATGCTATTGAAAACAATATAGTTGATGCAACCTTAGTAGGCGATGAAGCAACTATCAACAATGTTTGCAAAGAATTAGGCTTTGATGTTTCAAAATTCAAAATTGTTCAAGAAGCCGACGAAAACAAAGCAGGTCCTAAGGCAGTTGCTCTTATTAATGAAGGCGAAGGCAATATATTGATGAAAGGGCTATTAAGTACCGACAAATATATGCGTGCTATTTTAAACAAAGAAAACGGATTAATGCCTGGTGCAAAAGCTGTTTTATCGCATGCAACAATCATTGAAACACCAGCTTATCATAAACTGATAATTTGTGGCGATGTTGCTGTAATACCTGCTCCCGATCTTAATCAAAAAGTTGCTATTACTAATTATTTAATAAAAATAGCACACAAATTAGAAATTTCACAACCCAAGGTTGCTTTAGTTGCCGCTACGGAACAAATGTTAGTAGGAATGCCGGCTTGCATTGATGCGGCTATTATTTCTAAAATGGCAGACAGAGGTCAAATAAAAGGTGCTTTAATTGACGGACCCCTTGCTTTAGATGTTACCTTAGACAAAGAAAGTGCTCAGATAAAGAAACTTGCAAGCCAAGTGGCAGGCGATGCCGATTGCTTAGTGTTTCCAAATATTGAGGCAGGAAATGTTTTTTATAAAACTTGCACTAAGTTAGCAGGCGGAGAATTAGCAGCTATGGTATGTGGTGCCAAGGTACCTTGTATTCTCACTTCGCGTGGCGACTCGGCAAAATCGAAAAACTATTCCATTGCACTTGCTGCTTTGATGGCAAATTAATTTTAAACACATGGTTATTATTACATATAATGTTAATGGCATTCGCGCTGCTATTAATAAAGGTTTTCTAAATTGGTTAGAAGAAACCAATCCTGATGTGGTTTGCCTACAAGAAACCAAAGCTCAACCTGACCAAATACCTGTTTTGCAATTTCAACAATTAGGATATCATACTTATATGCTTTCGGCAAAAAAGAAAGGATATAGCGGTGTGGCTATTTTAACCAAACAACAACCCGACAATGTTGTTTATGGAATGGATATGCCTCTCTATGACAATGAGGGCAGACTACTAAGAGCTGATTATGGCGATATGTCAATCATCAGTGTTTATCATCCGTCGGGAAGTAGCGGCGACGAAAGACAAGCGTTTAAAATGCAATGGTTGGATGATTTTCAACATTATATCCATCAGTTACTGAAAATTAGAAAGAAATTAATAGTTTCAGGCGACTACAACATCTGTCATAAACCCATTGACATTCATGACCCAATACGCAATGCAACCTCATCGGGTTTTCTTCCCGAAGAAAGAGAATGGATTGACGGTTTTATAAAAAGCGGATTTATTGATACTTTTCGTTATTTCAATCAAGAGCCTCATCAATACACGTGGTGGAGTTATCGTGCGAATGCTCGTGCAAAAAATTTAGGCTGGCGCATTGATTATAACATGGCTTCGCTATCAATGGAAAGTTTCTTAAAACGTTCCGTTATTCTGCCAATGGCAATGCATTCGGATCATTGTCCGGTATTGCTTGAAATAAGTAAATAAAAGGAAAAAGTCAAAGTATTAGTTATTGATAAAGAATAAAGTACCTGATTCTTTTGTCTTTACTATTTCGATAGACTTAGAATAATTAATAAGACTAACTATGACTTTTTTACAAGGATATTTTTTATCCTTTTCAAGCGATAAATCTTTTTTTAAAAATATAAAATTACTCGACATAGGCATTTCTTGTTAATTGTTTTCTAAAAAAACGACAACTTTTCATATTTATTATAAAAAAACAAATAATTATTCTATACTTATTTCTCCTCTTAAAGAACGCTGCATATAATATTTTATTTCCTCATTATTAAGTCCTTGACCTATCAAATACATCAACTTTACGACAGCAGCTTCGGTGGTAATATCATAACCGCTAATCACTCCAATATTTCCTAATTCCACACTGGTACCGTATTTTCCCATTTCGACCATTCCTCCCCCTTTGCATTGCGTTACATTCACTATAATTAATCCATTATCAATCGATTCCTTTAAAAGAGAAAGAAAGTCTTTATTCGTAGGGGCATTTCCCGAACCAAAAGTCTCCATAATAACGGCTCTTAAGTTCGGCGTATTCAATATTGCCGTAATAGCTTGCCGTGTAATTCCGGGATAGAGCTTTAGAATCGTAATATTATCGTCCATTTCGGTATGTAAAACGAGATTGCTCTTATTTATTTTTTTTATATATGCTTCATTGTACTTTATCTTCACTCCTACCTCTGCCAACTTTGGATAATTAGAAGAGGAAAAGGCATTGAATTGCTCTGTATTATCTTTATAGGTACGATTGCCTCTAAAAAGTACATTTTTAAAACAAATACATACTTCAGGCACACGAGGACGGTCATCTTGATAATCGGCTGCTATTTCGATAGCGTTTAAAATATTTTCTCTTCCATCGGTACGCATAACTTCTAATGAAAGTTGTGAGCCTGTCAGTATTACCGGTTTTGCTAAATTTTCCAATAAAAAACTCAAAGCCGATGCGGTATAAGACATAGTATCTGTTCCATGCAAAACCACAAAGCCGTCGTAAAGTTCATAATTATTGTATATTTCTTTTGCCAAACGTATCCAAAAATCAGGATTGGTATTCGAAGAATCTATCAAAGGTAATAATTTCACAAAATCTATCCTTGCATCCACAAGTTTAAGCATAGGTAAATAATCGTAAATATTATTAAAATCAAATGGTTCTAAGGCTTTTGTTTGATTGTTTTTTATCATACCAATTGTTCCGCCTGTATAAATAACTAAAATTTTACGTTCCATAAAGATGTATTTTTATTGATGTTTTTTTGAAAATATTGACAAACCTCCTTTATCCCACATTGACTACAAAGCGGTTTTCGAGCTACGCAAACATAACGACCATGAAGAATCAGCCAATGATGTGCTTTTGAGATGAGTTCCTGAGGAATATGTTCTATTAATTGTTTTTCAGTATCCAACGGATTTTTAGCGTTGTGCGTTAGCCCTATACGGGCAGCAACACGAAAAACGTGTGTGTCTACCGCCATCGCCGGTTGATTAAAAGCTACCGATAGAATTACGTTGGCTGTTTTCCGTCCTACTCCCGGTAGTTTTTGTAAATCTTCCATATTGTCAGGAACATTTCCGTTAAAGTCTTTTATCAGCATTGTCGCAATTCCTTTTAGGTATTTCGACTTACTATTGGGATAAGAAATGCTTTTGATAACTTCAAAAATTTCTTCTATGCTTGCTTCGGCTAATTGCACCGGTGACGGGAAATGCCGAAAGAAAACAGGGGTTACCATATTTACTCGTTTATCAGTACATTGAGCCGACAAAACCACAGCAACTAAAAGTTCATAGGTAGTTTTATAGCGTAATTCCGTCGTAACATTCGGTTGATGTTTGCTAAAATAGTCAATAACATAGGCATAGCGTTCTTTTTTAGTCATGTTCCAATCTTTCTTTTAACGCTATCACATGTTGATTAGAAGGATAAGCTATGCTTAACTCTTTTATCATTTTATCTAACAGCTCTTTATCTTCGATATCTGAAAAGAAATTTCTATGCCCGATTTTTTGATAAAATGCAGATATACTTGCTAATTTATTAGGATGTTGTATGATAAAATCCCTTAAATAATTTTTATAGTATTCAAAATTATGATAGTAACAAGAGTCTAATTGTGTTCGGATGGAATCAAAGGCTTCCGTGTCTTTATAAGCCACAAATATTTTAGCCAACGAATCTGTAATTAAATACATTTCATGTACTTTTCTATTGACTTCGAGAAAAAGTTTCGACTCTTCATTGCCTATAATATTTTGTGTGTTTTTAATACATAGCAAATCGCCCGTTAACGAAATATTATCTTTATCGCCTGCTATAAATGTTATAAAAGTAGTATCATCGAAGCGAATACGATAAAATCCTTTTTCTATAGTATTTACAAAATATGAAAAACCATTGTTGATTAACAAAATTGTATCCAAAGCAGCTATTTCATAAGGGCGTACCTCATCTAAGACACAATAAGCATAATGATTGTTTTCAAATTTACCTTTTACTGTAAATCCATTTTCCTTACAAGCTGTAAATCCTATCAATAAACTGATAACAACTGCTATAATTATTTTATTTTTCATCATTAGAAGATATATTTGATTGATTTTTACGATAAACATCTAAAGCTACAATTACCGCCATTGCACCAAAAACGGGAACTGCCAATTTATCCGTATCTAAAAAATTATTTAAAAAACCATGTGTATAATAAGTTGTTAAAGCCAACACACACATCAAGCTAATGATGCGTATGTTTTTATCTTTTTCTTTACGATAAATATTAATTCCGCTATAAAAAACCGTGATTACTAAGAAAATCACACTCAAAGTACCTAATATGCCCGATTCGGAAAGAGGTCCTAAATACTCGCTATGTGCATTGCCCCCATCTCCCGAATTGGTAGTGATAATTGTACGGTATTTAGATCGTTGAAAAGGTGCATATTGAAACTGATAAGTACCGGGTCCAAAACCAAAAACGGGACGTTCTTTAAACATACTTACGGCAGATGACCAACGATTAATACGTTCTACATTAGAAGCATCCGACGAAATATTAGTGATGGATTGAATGTGTTCATAAAAGTCGGTAGAAGATTCTTGCTCATTTTTATTGATTTGATGCAGTAAAAGCGACTGAAATGTAAATAGTAAAACAAGCATTGTTGCAAAAGCAATGAGAACGGTTTTTATTTTAACTTTAAAAAACAATAACATCCCAACTCCTACCGCAACAATAAGGCTCAGCCACGCCGCACGACTAAAGGACAGGAATAAACCTATCAACATAATAATCATTAAAATAGACGATAAAAAACGTTGTTTTTTAGTGAGTGCCGGCAAAAACATCATTCCTGCCGTAATGCAAACAAAAAATGCAAGCACAGCACCGTAAGCCGTATGGTCGTTGTAATAAGGACTCATAATCCAATGACTTACTTTTTCCACATCTCCCATTTGCATGTGTTTGTAAGACGTCATAAGCACAATAACAGCTAAACCCAAGGCATAACTTAAAAAGAAAGTAACACTCCTTTTGATGTCTTTGTTAACTAATTGTGCTAAAAGAAAAAAACTTGGAATAATAAACCAAAGTTTGCTCAATAAAAATTTAAAAGACACCCAAGGCAAAACACTGGTTATTGAAGTAATAAAAATCCAAAATAAATAAAAAATAATTGCCGCAGCAACCGGATGTTTGGCAATAGCCAATGTATAGTGGTTTTCATACAAAACACGAGCAATAAAAATAAATGTAATTGCCACCAATAAAATTTCGCCGGGAAATGACAATCCAAAATCAATTTCGGGTATAAACTCTTTGATATCAATCGAAAAAGGGACAATAAAAGCAGTGAGATACAACAATACATCTATTCGGAAAAACAACAAATAAACGATAAAAACAATCGCTACGCTGTAAGGAAACCACAAGATTTCATGCTTAATAAAAAAAGCACAAAACACTAAAAAAAACAGACTAATTAATCCGATTATTAATTGATGTCGTTCTTTTTTTAAAAATACACGTACTTTATAAAGAAAATGTTGCAATGTCATTCTCAATAAAAATTACTCTTTTTTTCTAATTTGTTTCCCTATATCTTGAAATCCTCTTTTAATGTTTTCTTGAAAAATAAGTAAAAAGACAGTCAAAGACAACACACAAACAGTTGTTACTATGACTATAAGCATTTTATTAGGGTATGATTTTTTATCGGCAGGCACTGCCTTTTCAACAACAAATTTTTGCGGTAAACTATAAGAAGCGTCAACACGAGTGTTCTGATATTTTTCTTGAAACAATTTTTGAGCTTCTTTTAAATAAAACAAGCGGTCTCTCACAGAAACATAAATCGGTCCGTATTTTTCAAGCACAACCAACTCGTCTTTGATTCGCTTTACTGCTACCGTATTTCCTTTTGCCAACTCAATAGCGTATTGTTGCATTAATCTTTCCGATTGCGATTCATAATCATAAACCCCATGACTCATAATTCGCGACAAAGAATCCGTTAGCGACATTACGAGTGCATCCGTGAGTTTCATTTCTTCTTCTAAAATATTAAAGGCTTCGATTGAACGTTGTTGAATAATTTGACGTTTCAATATGTCGTAATAATCTGCAATTTCGTTGGCGATATCTGCCGCTAATTGAGGGTCGGTATCCATTACCGTTATTTCAACTGCAAGATTATCGGTACGTGAAAACTGCACATTGTTTTTAACGTATTTATAAAGCTTTGTTTTCCAATATTTTTTATTTGTATCAATATTGTAATGCTCTACTAAATTATATTTTTCAATAATATGGTCTTTGATTTCCCTTGAGTTTAATATTTGTATCATTTGTTCTATATGTGCATCATCGCCAAATTGGGTAACATCAAGAAATTCATTATAATTTCCCTCTGCAAGAATAAGTTGAGAAACAGCATTGCTTGAAGTCGAAAACATAATGACAGAAGATTTGTATTTTGGCTTAATAAACAAGGGCGTTGAGAAAACAAAAGCCACTACTGCGGATATTAATCCTATAAAAACCAATAATTTCCAATATTTAAACAGAAGTAAAAGAATGTGAAAACCTGAGCGTTCGGTCGTTTTTTGCTTTGCCATGAAGTTATGAATTATTAAATGAGTTATTAAAATTTTTAAAGTAAATAGTAAACGTAATATTTAAGATTTTATGATATAAATTATCCATTACTTATTCAAAAAATAAATATTTTCTATTTGTCGGCAAATAATATAGTTTTTTTTTATACTTTTACACGTTAAGCAAAAGACACTTAAAAAAATAAATGATAAAATTGAAAAAAAAGCAATTATCACGGTTATTGTTAAAACATATACTATTTATTTGCTTATACTTCTCATTTTATAATGCAGAAGCTCAATTTTATAATGGCTCACAATTAAGTTTCGGAAAAGGCAGAGTACAAACTCATCAAAACATTTGGTCTTATTATCGAACTGCTTTAGCGGATATCTATTTCTATCCTCAAGGCAAAAGTTTAGCCGAATACGTTGCAAAAGAAACGCAAGTTTTGATACCCGAAATCGAAAAAAAATTAAAATATACCCTAACAAACAAAATTCAAATTATTATTTATTCACGCCATTCCGATTATATGCAATCAAATATCGGATTAGAAGTCGAGAATTTTTATAATACGGGGGGAGTTACACCTATTTACGGTCATAAAATTTTTCTCTATTTCAATGGCAACATCAACGATTTTCGAGAAAGCCTAAAAGCCGGATTAGTAGGCTTGTTTATTAATCGTATTATAAGAGGAAATAATATATTAACCAAATTAACTTCCGCCGATTTAGTAGCTATTCCTTATTGGTTTACCGATGGCATGAGTGCTTATTTCAGCAAGGAATGGACAGCCGAAATCGACAATATGATTAGAGACGGCATTCTCAGCGACAGGTATCGTAAATTGCATAATTTGCCGATTGCCGAACAAGCTATTGCAGGATATTCATTCTGGCATTATATTGCACGTGAATATGGCGAAAATATGATAATCAACATATTACATTATATTCGTTCGTTAAAAAATTACGAAAGAGTAGCTCAAGTAACTTTGGGAATCAACTTTGAACAATTGACCGATAATTGGATAGATTATTACACTAAACAATATTTGACACATCCCGATTACAATTATCCCGACAACACCTTATTGGAAAAATACAAAAAACACACACGTTATCTACATCCCAAAACATCGCCTGACGGAAAAAACATCGCCTATATTACCAATCAAGAAGGAAAAGTAAAAGTGCTGATTTATAACAAAGAAACTAAGAAAACAAAATGTATTTACCGATTTCATTATCGCATTGAAGAAAATCCCGACTATAGCTTTCCTTTGATAACATGGCATCCTAATTCTTCTACTCTTATGATGATAGTAGAAAAGAAAAGCAAAGTCTATATGATTCCCTATGATATGGAAGAAAAAAAATGGGGAGAAAAACAAATTATTTTCACTCATAAAATCACCGACTTTTCTTATTCATCAGACGGCAAATACATTGCAATGTCGGCTATTAACAATGGACAATCGGATATTTATATATATACCGTTGCCTCACGTTCGTTGGTTCCTGTTACCAATGACAAAGCCGATGATTTTGCCCCACGATTTATTGATAATAACAAGCGTTTGGTTTTCAGCTCAAACAGAAGTAATGACACGATTAACAAAGAAGAACAATCGAAAAGTTATCAATTCGGAAAATACGATTTATTTGTCTATAACCTTGAAACCAAAAGCACAACACTACAGCGTATCACTGCCACACCCAATGCGGAAGAAATATATCCCGCTGAAATCGACAATGACTATATTACTTTTTTAAGCGATAATAACGGGATTTACAATCGTTATCTTGGTAAATTTACTTACGAAATCAGCCATATTGACACAGGCATTCACTACACTAATAAATTCACTAATTATCCTATCAGCAATAGCGACAACGGTATTTTATACCAAGATATCAACATCAATGAACAGAGCATTATTGATGTCGTTTTATACAAAGGAAAATACATTATAAGAAAAGAAAACTTTCCTTCTATTGCCGCTTTACCTGAAAAAAATTTAACGAAAACTATCAATCAATTATACCAATCGACTAAAGAACAGCTACAAGATTCATTATCAAAGACAGAAGAACCCGTTCGACATCAAAAACGTTTTCAATTTGTTAAATTAATCGAACTCAACGACACTGCCTATGCAAAAAGACAATCGTTAACTACGGATATGAACGAAACCGGAGAAGGAATAGAAAAAATGACGCTTGTTCCTCGCGTATATCAAACGCAATATTCACTCAATTCATTTGCAGTACAAGCCGATTTTAGTTTCTTAAACATTTCCTATCAACAATTTGTACACTCTTCGAATCCTATTTATCTCAATCCGGGCTTGAATCTTTTCACGATGATAGAAGCAAAAGATTTAATGGAAGACCATCGTTTAATAGGCGGCGTACGCCTCTCTGTCGACTTAAACAAAGAATTTATTTTTAGTTACGAAGATTTTTCACAACGTTTGGAAAAACAAGTAGCTATTTATTATCAATCTATTAAAAATATGAACTATAGCGGGTATTACGAAAGTCAGCAAAACACTTCTTTGTTTTACATTTTAAAATATCCTTTTGATAGAGTCAACAGCCTTCATTTTACAACTTCGCTGCGTCATAATCGTTACGCCCTAAAAGCTACCGACGACATAAGTTTGTATCAACCCAATATCAATTCTTTTTGGGTAGGAGTTAAAACCGAATACGTATTGGACTTTTCCGTTCCGCTATCAATGAATATGAAAAAAGGAATGAGAGGAAAAGCCTTTGCCGAATGGATGTGTACGCCTAACAAAACATTTCTCAATATGGCGGTGATAGGGATAGACATGCGACACTACACCCCCTTGCACCGCAATATAGTTTGGGCAAATCGCTTTGCGGCAAGCACTTCGTTTGGAAAAAACAGACTTATTTATTATATGGGCGGTTTGGATAATTGGTGGTTTGCTAAATTCAATTCCGATATTTATGTAGATACCGGCATCAATTATACTTATCAGGCATTGGCTACGAATATGCGCGGTTTTAAGCAAAACATTCGTAACGGCACCAGCTTTTTTGTTTTTAATTCCGAGTTTCGTTTTTCCATCATTCAACTTATTATGAATAAACCGTTGAAAAACAACTTTTTAAACTCATTGCAAATAATTGCTTTCGGCGATATCGGAACCGCTTGGACAGGACCGTCGCCTTATTCGGAAAGCAATTCTTTGTTTAAGCAAATTATTCAATCAGGACCTTCTATCAAGATTACTCTCAACAAACAAACCGAGCCAATAGTAGCCGGATTCGGAACAGGAATACGATTTTTGCTGTTAGGCTATTTCTTACGCTTTGACTATGCATGGGGTATAGAAAATTATAAAATAAATAAAGGAATGTTTTATATATCTTTAAATTTAGATTTTTAATGATTAAAGACTTTTTACGTATTATTTCTTTTGTAAAACCCTATAGTTTATCTGTAGTTGCTTCCTTTATATGCAATTTACTCTACTCTTTGTTTTCCGTTTTTACTTTAGGAATGATAGTGCCTTTTATATCCATACTTTTTGGAATAGTAGAACCTGTTGTAAACAAGCCGACATTTCATTTGTCCGTTGACGGTATTTTTCAAACTATGTCTTATTATATTACTTCAATAAGCAATGAAAAAGGAACATTTACTGCCATACTATTCGTTTCTATTTTATTTTTAAGTGCCTCGCTTCTATCTAATTTATTTCGTTTTTTAGGATTGTTTTTTTCCAGCCCTATTCAAGTAAATACGGCAAAAGATATACGAAACGCACTGTTCCACAAGATATTGATTCTTCCTCTATCCTACTATAGCAACCACAAAAGCGGAGATATCATTACCCGAATGAATGCCGACGTACAAGAAATAGAAACCTTATTAAAAAATGCGATGACACTATTGTTCCGAGACCCTTGGATAGTAATCACTTTTTTAATTGCTTTGCTAATGATTAGCCCCCTGCTAACTCTTATATCCCTGTTGATTTTCCCTCTACTTACCTTTATTTTAGCTAAAATATCGAACAGTATACGGCGAAAATCAAAACAAGGACAAGAACAGTTAAGCGTGATTGGCAGCATGTTCGAAGAAAGTATTTCGGGTTTACGTATCATCAAAGGATTTAATGCCATTCCGTTTTTTGTAAAAAAATTCAAAACCACCAACGAGCAATTTACCCGTTTAACCAATAAGATTTATCGCAAAATCGAACTCTCAAGTCCCGTAGCGGAAGTGTTGAGTACCGTTAGCTTGTGCCTTGTTATAGGAACGGGAGGTTATCTTATCTTTCATAAAAGCGGTCATTTGCAAGCCAATACTTTAATATTATTTATTTTAATATTTGCACGTCTCATTCCCCCAATATACGCAGGAGTACGTTCATTCAATATCATTCAAAAAGCATTGATATCGGCAAGAAGAATTTTTGAAATAATAGACGCAAAAGAAGAAATAATAGAAAAAGAAAATGCACTTCCGATTAAGAAAATCACAAAATCTATTGAGTTAAAAAATGTGAGTTTTGCCTACGAATCGAATAATTGGATATTGAAAAACATTAATCTATCCATAGAAAAAGGGAAAACCATTGCCATTGTCGGTATGTCGGGTTCGGGTAAAACAACTTTAATAAATCTTCTTCCACGTTTTTACGATGTTACAAAAGGTGAAATCTTGATTGACGGTATTAATATTAAAGACTATATTATTTCCGATATTCGCTCATTGACGGGATTAGTAAGTCAAGATGTTTTACTTTTTAATGATACCGTTTACAATAATATTTGTTTCGGATTAGAAAACGTAAGTGAAGAAAAAGTAATAGAAGCAGCCAAAATTGCCAATGCCGATTCATTTATTTCCGAAATGCCCGATGCTTACCAAAGCATTATCGGAGACCGAGGCGTAAAACTATCCGGAGGACAGCGACAACGCATTAGCATTGCTCGTGCCGTTTTACGCAATCCTGAACTGTTGCTATTGGACGAAGCCACTTCGTCGCTTGATAACCAATCGGAAATACTTGTACAGCAAGCCATCGAAAACATTATGAAAAACAGAACCTCGATTGTTATCGCACATCGTCTAAGTACCGTGCAACATGCCGACCGAATAATTGTTATTCATAAAGGAAGTATAACAGAACAAGGAACTCATACCGAGTTGTTAAACAACAACCAAGTATATGCTAAATGGGTAGATATGCAACGTCTTAATAATTAAAAAAAATGAAAAAGATACTTAGTTTTATCATTTGTTTACAAATCAGCTTACTAATGTATGCTCAAGAGCCGATTTACACCAAGTTTTACTATTCCGACAGCAGCGTTTCGAGCGAAGGCTGGATGCTTAACGGCAAACCCGACGGCTATTGGAAAACCTATTATGAAAACGGTGTGCTTCGCTCACAAGGAAATCGCCTGAATTATCAATTGGACAGCACATGGTTTTTTTACAGTACCGAAGGCGAAATCCAAATGGAAATTCGTTACAAAGAAGGACGTAAAAACGGAATCAGAAAAATATATACCGACGAAAAAATCATCGAAACTTTTTTTCGTGACGACACCATACAAAATATTGAAAAATATTATGATAAAGAAGGAAACTTACGGTTAACCATTCCTTACGAAAACGGACTGATGCAAGGCTACGCCAAAGAATACGACAAAGCAAAAAACATTATCGCCGTTACCGAATACAACAAGGGCTATATTATTAAAAAAGAAAACATTAATAAAATAGACCGCTATCAAATGAAACAAGGTAGCTGGAAAACTTTTTGGGACAACGGCAATTTACAAATGGAAGGTTATTATATTAATAACAAAAAAAACGGATTCTTTAAATACTATAACGAAGAAGGTGTGTTTTTGCAAATAGAAAAATGGAAAAACGACGAACTAATCACTGACGCTGTCGAAACCAAACAATTAGAAAAAAAAACGGCGTATCATCCTAACGGTAGGATAAAAACAGAAGCCTTTTACTTTAACGACAAAGCCGAAGGCATTCGCAGAGAATACGATATGAACGGAAACGTTGTCCAATCGTATATTTTCAAAAGCGATGCACTTATCGGCGAGGGAATTGTAGACGAAAACGGATGGAAACAAGGCGAATGGAAAGAATTTTACGAAGAAAGCGGCGAGCTAAAAGCAAAAGGAAAATACAAAGATAACAAAGCGGTAGGATATTGGGAATATTATTTCCCCGAAGGCAATATAGAATTAAAAGGCGAATACACTCAACAAGGAAATAAAGACGGCGAATGGATATGGTATTATCCCGACAACAAAATATTGATGATAGAAAATTATTACAATGGAAATTATGACGGCAAGGTTTTTTCCTTAAACGAAAAAGGCGATACGCTCTTTTCGGGAAATTATGACGACGGACTTGAAAACGGTAAATTTATGTACAAAAACGACAGTGTAATAGAAGAACATTATTATATGAACGGCTTGAAACACGGAAATTGGAAAATCTATTATCCTAACGGAAAATTAAAAGAAACAGCACACTTCGACAACGACTTACAAGAAGGAAAAACAATTTCTTATTGGGAAAACGGAAGAAAAAAATCCGAATACAATTACACCGGCGGACTATTAAACGGCAAATCGTATATTTACGACGAAGAAGGAAATCATCTGTTTTCCACTACCTATAATATGGGCATAGAAACCGAATATGGAAACGTAAAAGTAAAACCTGTTTTGGAAAAATAATTTTTTTTAGCATAAATTGTTTTTTTACTTTTTTTTGATTTTACGACGTTATTTGCAATTTCGTTATCTTCATATTTTTTTACCGCAGAGTTCCCAAAGGATTCCCAAAGGTCGCAGAGTTTCTTTGCGTTCTTTGCGGTTGAAAAGCATAAGGTGGGGCACCACCCACTCTTTTTTAATAATCATTTAATTTAATATATTTTTCGTATAGTCTTCCTTCATTACCACGTTTGAATACTTTATAAAGGATTGTTACACTTGGCAATAATTTATGTAGATAAAATGCTATTTTATAACGTTCTCCATCCCGTATATTTTCACCTAAATCATACGCAAGTTTAATTACAGATATATTAGTAAGTTTGTATATATTTTCAGGGAATATATTATTTTTTAGATATGTTAACTCTAATGTATCTAGTCGACCCTTAAAAAGCCAATTTATTTTGTCTTTGTATGAAAATAAGGTTGAAAATTGATAGAAATAATTTTTGAAAAAAGAGCAAAAAAGATGATTTCCATTTGTTCATCATCCTTTTGAAGT
>JAAYQB010000162.1 GCA_012519525.1 Bacteroidales bacterium
TATATAGTGTCGCCAAAGACCTTGCCTTGCTCGATAAATCCATTTATACTATAACAGTTTTGTGTTTTGTTTCCTAAACCATGAAAATTAGTTGTAAAAGCTTGATAAGTAGCATAGCAAGATTCAATAATTCCATTATCTGTTGTCCCTTCTCCTGCTATTTCATAAACTTTCTGCCAAGGACTAAAAAAATCTTGTGTTTTTCTATAAAAAATACAATTGGAACTGCAATTTTTAATGTTAGGATCAGTTGGAACAGTGTCGGTAAAGTATCCGCCAACTATTCCTCCGCAGAGTTCACCGTGGCTTCTGATTATTCCGCTTACATGGCAGTTTTCGATGGTTGTTTTGTTTCCGTGATGTTTATAATAACTTCTACCAACTATTCCTCCTACATCAATATTTTTGGATAGATTATAATTAATATTCTCAAGTATAATGTTTTTAATCGTTGTAGTATCAGTATAACTAGTGCTTCCTATTAAGCCAATTGGACGAAATGGCGTATAATAAGGCATAATGCTGTCAATATATACATTAATGATTTTTTTATTATTTCCATCAAAATGTCCATTGAAAGCAATGGTGGTAAAGCCGGCATCAGTAGTATTTCCCATTCCAATAGGTATCCAGGATTGAGGGGGTGTGCTTTTGCCTCCCAAATCCATATCATTCATTATAAAAATAGTTTTATTTCTAAGATAATGTATTTGATTAGGTATGAAATATTGTTCCGATAACCATGCCAATTGGCGAGGATTGGTTATTTTAAACGTATCGTTTATTGCTATTACCTCTTCAGTTGTGCCGTCCCATACGGGAAGTACTTTAATATCTATGTCTTGTGCAAATAAACCAATAGTATACAATAACAAAACAAGTAAAATATTTATATTTTTCATACGTTTCATACGTTTATTTTTTTTAGCTTAAGATCGTATGGAATTCCCAATCTGTTTCGATTGTTTTATACCCATAACCGGTATTTGGATTGTTTTTATTCATTCTATAACAACAACCAGTATTATCACTTGATTGTCCTACAACAAATATTTCTTCCCCTCTTAAACACAATGAATTAAATGATTTTGCCCCACTAAAATAATAATAATTAGCACCACTAGTAAGATCATGTGGTATTTTTACTAAAAGTGCCGTATCGTTTCTTTTACCACATAAATAATAATAAACTTCGGATTCAATAATGTCATAGATTTCAATATCCTGCATGCAACTATCACAAAAAGATGGATTATCACAATGACTGGGATATCCACAAAATGTAGAAATAAATGAACGTGCGTAAATTACATTGAAATTAAGATCTGTTTTTATGACTGTTATAACAACTTTTTTGAGTTTCCAATTAGAATACATTGTTGGAGGTGAAAAAGGACTTTGCGTTTGAACTTGCGTAGTTGCTACAAATATACAATGTTGTTGATCTTCTGATAAAGTGAAAGCATATAAAGTCCCATTGTCAAGTATTTCATGATGAATCATATATTGGGCATTGCATGTGTTTAGAACTATAAATCCTAATACGATTTTAATTAAATGTTTTTTCATTTTTCTTATAATTTATACGTTATAAAATAATTGTTAGAATTCTTATTATAAGGGAGTGTTTGTATATTGTTACTTAAATGCAAAGTTTTTATTAATAAAAAATATGCATGTATTAATAACGCTACACATAGCGA
>JAAYQB010000163.1 GCA_012519525.1 Bacteroidales bacterium
CTCATATTGGTTAATTGTTATTTTTACAGTTGCAAAATTAACCAAAAAGGGGCTAATTCAAAAAAGAATTAAGCCCCTTTTTTTTACCACCCTAAAAAACTTTTATCGGACAGCAATGATAAAATTTGAATTTTAAAAAAAATAATTGCATTTAAAAAAAAGCATACTTTTTAGGCAGTTCTCAGAAATTTTATGTAAGCAAAATTAAGGGTGGAAAAATAAAAAAAAGAACCTGTCAACAGTAACAGGTCCTTTTGGTTAATAGTTATTTTCAGAAAGAAATTTATTTTCCTTCTGCTAATTTCTTATAGTTATTGTAACGCCATTTTGCATTTTCTTCGGTTGCTTTAAACAATACTTTTGCTTCTTCGGGGAAAGTTGCAATTAAAGAATTATAGCGTACTTCGCTCATAATAAAGTTTTGGAATTTGCTCCAGTCGGGTTCTTTGCTATCAAGGATAAAAGGATTTTCTCCTTTTTGTTCCAACTCGGGATTATAACGCCACAAGTGCCAATATCCGCTTTCGACAGCTAATCTTTCTTGCTCTTGCGAACGTCCCATTCCTGCTTTAATTCCATGGTTAATACATGGTGAATAAGCAATAATTAAAGATGGTCCTTCGTATGCTTCAGCTTCTTTGATTGCTTTAAGGAATTGTGCTTGACTTGCTCCCATAGCTACTTGAGCAACATATACATATCCGTAAGTTTTTGCTATCATACCAAGGTCTTTTTTACGTATCTTTTTCCCTGATGTAGCAAATTTAGCTACGGCTCCCGCCGGTGTCGCTTTCGACGACTGACCTCCCGTATTGGAATAAACTTCCGTGTCTAATACCAATACATTTACGTTTTCTCCCGATGCCAATACGTGGTCTAAGCCTCCAAAACCAATATCGTATGCCCAACCGTCTCCTCCGAATATCCATTGTGATTTTTTAGCAAGATAATGTTTCAATCCGATTATTTCTTTGCAATAACTGCATTTGCATTTCTCGGCTATCTCAATAATTTGATCTCCTATTTTCTTACTATTAATCGTATTTTCACGATTTTCTATCCATTGTTTGAAAAGAGATTTTAATTCATCCGAACAATCTTTGCATGCGGTCATCGCTTCTGTCATAATACGCTCGATTCTATCTCTCATCTGACGAGTAGCGATAGCCATTCCAAAGCCATATTCTGCGTTGTCTTCAAACAAGGAATTAGCCCATGCAGGTCCAAATCCTGAACGTTTATTCGCACAATAAGGTGTTGCAGGTGCCGAACCTCCATAAATAGAAGAACAGCCTGTTGCATTTGCTACCATCATTTGCTCACCAAACAATTGAGTAATACATTTAATATAGGGTGTTTCACCACAGCCTGCGCAAGCTCCGGAAAACTCAAACAAAGGTTGTGCAAATTGACTGTTTTTAACGTTAGCTGTTTTATCAATTAAATGATCTTTATAAGTTACTTTATGTTGTGCATATTCCCAATGATCTATTTCTTGCATTTGTGTTGCAAGAGGTTTCATTTCTAATGCTTTTACTTTAGCAGGACATACATCGGCACAGTTTCCGCAACCTGTACAATCTAAAACTGAAACTTGCATACGGAAATGCATACCCGCCATTTCTTTCGGATTCTTGATTTCAATTGATTTCATTCCTTTCGGAGATTTTTTCAACTCTTCGGCATCCATTACTACCGGACGAATAGCTGCATGAGGACATACTAACGAACATTGATTACATTGAATACAATTTTCGGGTATCCATTGCGGAACGTTTACTGCAATTCCACGTTTTTCGTAAGCGGTTGTTCCTGCAGGGAAAGTTCCGTCTTCTCTACCTAAAAATGTACTTACAGGAAGATCGTTTCCTTTTTGTGCTATCATAGGTTCCATAATATTTTTAACAAAATCAGGAATATTACGATTGTCTTTTTCCGATTTAAGTGTAATATGAGCCCATTCAGCCGGAATATTTACTTTTATAACATCTCCGCCACGTTCGACTGCTGCATAATTCATCTTTACAATATCCTTACCTTTACGTTCGTAAGATTTAACAATGAATTTTTTCATTTGATCTACCGCTAAATCGTAAGGTATAACTTTCGATATTTTAAAGAATGCCGATTGAAGAATGGTGTTTGTACGTCCACCTAAACCTATTTCTTCCGCTATAGCTGTTGCATCAATAATATACATATTGATTTTATTGGTTGCTAAATATTTTTTCACATGATCGGGAAGTTGTTTCAAGGTTTCTTCTGCACTCCATGGAGAGTTGTATAAAAATGTTCCTCCTTTTTTCAATCCTCTTAAACAATCATATTTATTAATATAAGATGGGACGTGTACTGCTACAAAATCCGGAGTTCCAACTAAGTAAGGAGCTTTAATCGGATGATCGCCAAAACGTAAGTGAGAGCAAGTAAAACCTCCCGATTTCTTACTGTCATATTCAAAATAAGCTTGACTGTATTTATCGGTATTGTCTCCGATAATTTTAATTGAGTTTTTATTTGCACCTACCGTTCCGTCAGCACCTAAGCCATAGAATTTTGCTTCGAATGTTCCTTTCGGCAATACAAAAATATCGGGTAACAATGGGAGAGATTTATGGGTAACATCGTCAACGATACTTATTGTAAATTGATTTTTAGGATTTTTTGATGCTAAATTTTGGAATACGGAAAGGATATGAGAAGGAGTTGTATCTTTAGAAGATAAACCGTAACGTCCGCCTATTATCAAAGGTTTTTTGTTTGTCGGTATGTCTTTACAATTAGCAAAAGCTTCAACAACATCAAGGTATAAAGGATCGCCGTTTGCACCTTGTTCTTTGGTACGGTCGAGGACACAAATACGCTTTACTGTTTCGGGAAGCACTTTGCCTAAATAGCTAACCGAGAACGGACGGTATAGATGTACATCTATGGCACCCACTTTTTTCCCTTCTTTGTTCAATTTATCCACTACAGTATGTATTGTTTCGGTGATTGAACCCATAGCAATAATGATGTCTGTAGCGTCTTTTGCTCCATAATAAGTAAAAGGTGCATATTTACGACCTGTTATTTTACTCATTTCTTTCATATAGTCTGCTACTACATCGGGAAGTGCGTCGTAAAATTTATTTTGAACTTCACGAGTTTGAAAATAAATATCCGGATTTTGTGCTGTTCCTCTTGTTACAAGTTTTTCGGGATTAAGAGCATTATCGCGATATGCTTTTAATGCTTTTTTATCTATTAATTTAGCTACTTTTTCTTGATTCGTAACTTCCACTTTTTGTACTTCATGTGAAGTGCGGAATCCGTCAAAAAAGTGAAGAAAAGGAATACGCGTTTTGATTGCCGATAAGTGTGCTACCGGAGCTAAATCCATGATTTCTTGTACTGAACCGGTTGCTATCATTGCAAATCCTGTTTGTCGAGTACTCATTACATCGGAATGATCACCGAAAATAGAAAGAGCTTGAGCTGCCAATGATCTTGCCGATACGTGAAAAACTGCCGGAAGTAATTCTCCTGAAATTTTATACATATTAGGTATCATAAGCAACAATCCTTGAGACGCTGTAAAGGTAGATGTCAACGCTCCTGCTTGTAGTGAACCATGAACAGCTCCTGCTGCTCCTGCTTCCGATTGCATTTCGACTACTTTAACCGGTTCTCCAAAAATATTTTTTCTTCCCAATGCTGACCACTCGTCAATGTATTCTGCCATAGTAGAAGAAGGAGTAATAGGATAAATAGCGGCTACTTCGCTAAACATATACGCAACGTGAGCTGCTGCATAGTTACCATCACATGTCATAAATTTTTTTTCTGCCATAATTATAGTGTTATTTAGTTATTTACAAAAATGTATTTGATTAATTTTTTTTTTGCAAATTTACATAAAATTTCTTGAATTTAAAACAAATACTTGAAATTAATTTCTCTATTATTCTTGTTACATATTTACTCAAAAAAAAAGAGAGTGCCCGTTATTGAACACTCTCTTTACTAATTGATTATTTTATTTAAAAATAGATATGCAAATTTAAGAAACCTGCAGGATTAACATTGAATCCTGTACGATAAGGAGTAAGTGGTCTTTCAGCAACAAAAACTTGATCGGCTCGCCATGTTTCGCCCGCTCCTATTTCTTCCGATGTATATTTTCCACCTAGATATAAATCAAATTCTCCTCCTAAAGATACATTTTTAGAGATAAAGAAGTCTACTCCTGTAAATAATCCTCCTCCATAAGTAAGAGTATTTCCGCCTCGTACTTCTAACACTCTAACTGCCGGATTAATAGTTCCTCCGGCAAAATCAGATGTAGTGGGTTTTTGATTTGTTTTGCTGATAGCATTACCATAGGTATAAAATTCTCTATGAAAATTATAAGCAATAAATAGTTCCGCTCCCGCATAACCTTGCACACGCCATAATGTTCTACGCATTTCAGCGCCAATTCCTAATTCAAACTCTGTATTTCTATCTCTCATTACATCTACGGTTTGTGCAGAAGTGAGCCAACTATTGGCAAGAGGATCTAAAAGATTAGCAACATCGTCAAAAACAAAATCACGTATTGTGGTATTATTAATTCCTAAGCCGAATCTTGCTCTTAAAGCTAAGTTATCGGTTAAAAAATACTTCCAAAAAACGGTAGGAAATAAAGAGAAACTTCGATGTGACGGCTCTACTATACTATTTGCAGGAAAGCCGAATGTACCATTGGCACTATAGCTGTTGCCTACAAATTTAATAATAGTTGCCATATCGAAACCTAAAGCATTTTCTCCTTTTTTAGGAAATAATTCACTTAAATCTTTTTTCGCATCTTGTGCTTGCGATGCAGATAGTGCGAAAAATAGCGATATAACAATTACAATTAATTTCTTCATATTATATTATTTATTTTTTAAGTTAATTATTCGATTTCATAAATAAGTGCGTCTTGTGCATATTCGAAATCCTCATTCGTGTAATCTACATTATATAGCGTTTTTGTTACATCTAATTTGTAGTTGTAAAGATATTTTTTATCTAATATTCTGTTTTCGAATTCTAATATTTGCTCGCTTTCTATTTTTACTTCTGCTTGTCCTTTATCAACCATTGGAACATCTATTGAATATTTTCCCCCCGAAGTTGTTTTCACTGTTTTGCTTTGTTTAAATTCTCTTCCATACGTATCATACGATGTAATAGTTACATATAAAGAAACACCTTCTATCATAGGAACAAAAACTGAAATGGTAGGTGGTACAGTAGTATCTTTGTTTTCTTTTTCCTCTTTCCAATAAGTAAGTGTCCCTGAGAGCTTAACTGTAGAGTTAGGAGTAAAAGTCATTGCATTAGGGTCTACATTATCAACAACATACGTATCTTCTATTTTAACTGTTTCGGTAGAATATCCTTTTCCTAAATCATTTTTTACAATGGGAACAAGTGCAAATTGCGTACGTGTAAATGCAGTATCATCAGTGATAGCATCAATAACATCATATATAAAACTTTCAACAGTTATAGTAGCATTTACTCCCGACGATACGATAGGAACATTAACGGAGAAACTTCCCTTTTTATCAATTTTCGTTGTTATTACGTAATTTCCGGCTGAAACATTGTTAGGATCATAATCAACATAAGGGATAGCAATTGAAACGGTTAGCCCTTCAGGTACATATTCAAGGACAGCATTCGTTTTATCTAATTCAGCATAGAAAGTTCCCTTAAGTGTTACGGTAGGCAGCGTAGACAGATCTAAAGGATCTGATAACTCGTATTTTTTACATGCAGTAAAAAGAATGGCAATCATTACCATTAACATAAATTTTCTGTTCATTTCTTAATTTTTTTAGTTATTTA
>JAAYQB010000164.1 GCA_012519525.1 Bacteroidales bacterium
ACGCCACTTTTGATTTAAAAGAGGAGCTAAACTTTTTTCTTGACCTTTTTTCCATAAGACAACTTTTTAATTATTTATACGTTAATTTTTTTTATTTTGTTGTCCTAAAAAAGGGAACCATTATACAGTTGGTGTTTTTGTATATTTTAAAAGAAGTGAAATCAATAAGTTTTTATTGGGAATTCAAAAATGGGGAGGACATCCTTCACGCTTACTTTTTTATCCGGAATATGTTTTAAAAGTGATAAACGGATTAGAAAAGCTATATGATGAACAAGGCATATTGATTATAGAGAATAAATATGTTGAAGGAAAAATTGTTGAATAGCAATAAAACAACCCAAAGAAGACGCTCTCATACAACGTAGCGGATTGATACCTAAAAAATAGATATTCTAAAAACTTATTGGAAAATAAAAATTTATTTTTTTCATTTCAAATTAAAAATAAGATGGTTTCTTACAAAAAAAAGTAATACTTTTGCATTTATTAAAAAAATTAAGATAAAAACAAAAGATTAATAATACGCAACATAAAAAGAGACTCTTATGACGCCTATTTTATTTTCTTTATTAAAAGGTATGTTGATTGGACTTCCTTTTGTTTTTGTGATAGGACCGGCACTGTTTTCGATTCTGCAAACAAGTATCAGTAAAGGTTTTTATTCGGGCTTGCAATTAGCAATTGGAATATCTATCAGCGACTTACTAATTATGTCGCTTTGTTATTTCGGCTTAATACAATTCTTAGGAAATACTACTTTTAAAATCATTTTAGGTTTTGGCGGAAGTCTCATTATGATAGTATACGGTATGTATATGTTTTATAAAGGTTCGGCAGAGCCTAAAACTATCAGCAAAGAAATCAAGTTGAAAATCAACTGGACAGGCGTATTTACCGAAATTATCAAAGGTTTCTTTTTAAATATCATGAATCCCTTTTTATGGATTTTATGGTTATCTATTATTTCTTCCGGAACAGCCAGAAGCACGAATGCCGAATCCGTCGCTTTTATGTTGGGTATTGTTATCATGATTTTCACAACCGATTCTTTGAAAGCATTTTTTGCCAATAGAATCAAAAAAATACTTTCCCCAAAAGTTATTGTTACTATCAATAAAGTAGCGGGAATACTTTTATTTTTATGTGCTATTTTCTTAATTGTCAGAACTTTAATTAGCTTCGACATTGTCGGATAGAATTTTTCCTGTTTTCCGCACTTTTTTGTAATAACTACAACTTAATCGCCCGTAGCATTTCTCGTTTTTTAGCAAATCCTTCTAAGCGTTCGACTTTAAAACCAATGGCTTCCATTTGCCGTCTTACGCTACCTTTAGCAGAATAAGTGCATAACACAGCACCTACTTTCATTGCGTTATAAATGTTCAAAAACACTTCTTTTGTCCAAAGTTCGGGCTGTTTATCGGGTGCAAAAGCATCGAAATAAACAAGGTCATACTGCTCATCATCAAAAATCATTGATGTGATAGAAGCAGCAAAAAGTCTTAATCGAAATTTATCGGTAATAGGATAATATTGATTATCAAAAGGAACAGCATGCAACTTCAAGAATATATCTTTTGAAATATCGGGATAAACCTCAAAATAATTGAGCGATTGAATTTCTTCATTGTTCAATGGAAAAGGTTCGAGAGCCGTATAATTCAGCATTTTATTTTCACGCGTAAACACTTCGCTTAGTGCCGCATTTAAAGCCGTACCAAAGCCTATTTCAAGAATATGTAAACTTTCTTTTTGCTGCAAAGAAAGTAAACCCGTCTTAATAAAAACATGCAATGATTCGTTGACGGCACCATTTAAACTGTGATAATGCTCATTGAGTTGAGGAACAAAAATAGTAGTAGAGCCATCGTCTGTTACACACAATCTTCGCAACATGCTTACTCTATACCGGCGAAGTATTTCATAAATTGAACACGTAAATACGCATTAGGATCTTGTACATTTTTATAGCTCATTTTCCCTTTAAAATCGGCTATTTTTTGGTATTGATGTCGTTGCATCCAATCCGTCAATTCTTCCCTAACGGTTTTGATATGTCCTATTCCTTTATTGTATAACACACTCACTATTTGAACCGTATCGGCTCCTGCCAACAATTGTTTTACCACATCTTTTCCGCTCACGATTCCCGAAGTAGCACTTAAATCCGCATCAACATGATCGTTCATTATCGAAATCCAACGTAAAACAGAATGAAATCCTTTCCCCTCTTTATGAATACCTGCGCTGGTAACTTTCATGTTTTCTATGTCTATATCAGGCTCATAAGGACGATTAAACAGCACTAATGCATTGGCACCGCTATATGTAAATGTTTGCAAAACTTTAACCAAAGATGAAAAGTAAGGACTTATTTTAACAGCCAAAGGTATGGATATGTTTTCTTTTACGTGGCGAATAATGCGGATATATTTTTCTTCGTATTCTTTTGAAGTTTTATCATCATCAATCGGTAGTAAGGAAATATTTAACTCCAACGCATCGGCACCGGCATCTTGCATACGTTTGGCAAAGTTAACCCAATCGCCATCCGATACGCAATTAATACTCCCTATAATAGGAATATGAGTCGATTTTTTTAGTTGAGATATCAAATTAGTATATTTTTCATACGAGGCTATTTCGGTGTAATTTTTAATATAATCCAATGCACCGGAATGCATATAGCTATCGTCTAACTCTTTGTAAGCATGGCTCGTTTCGACGATGATTTGCTCCTCGAAAATTGATTTTAAAACAACAGCACCTGCTCCACATTCTTCCATTTGCTGTATTTTTTCCAAAGAATTGGTCAAACCGCAACTTCCTACTATAATGGGCGATTTTAATTGTAATCCCATATAGGTACACGATAAATCTACTTCCTTTTTCATACGTCGTGTTTTTTAATTTAAGATTTTATTTCAATAAAAAACTCACATCAGTACCGGGTTCTATTTCGATTGCTTCTTTATTGTATTCAAAAACAATCATTTTCTTTCCGCCTTTGAGTTGCATCTTATCGCCTTTTACCCACAAAGAGGTTGCTTCACGCAATCCGACTACTTTCATTTTCTGATTCACGGCTAAATATTCGTTCAGCCTGTCTTGACGTGTTTCGCCTCCGTGTTTTATCATTTTATCGATTTCGGGCTGTGGGTCTAAATAATGAGGATTGATTTGAAAAGGAATTAAATTCAGAGCTTTAAAACTTTCCGGTTGCACAATGGGCATATCATTCGTAGTGCATAAAGTAGGACAAGCTACATTGGAACCTGCACTCCAACCTATATAAGGAACTCCTTTTTTCACTTTTTCTCTGATGACATCCATCAATTTAAAAGCATGTAATTCAGCAACTAAATGAAAAGTATTACCTCCTCCTACAACGATACAATCAGCTTTAGCAACCGCCTCGGCTTTATTGCTATACGTATGAACAGATGAAAGATGAGTAAAGCCAAGTTTTTCAAACACTGCTTTTACTCTTGCTTCATAGGCATCATAACTTGCCGGATAGGCTTTTCCGGCTATATTCACGCCTGCAAAAGGAACAAATAAGATATTACTTTTAGCATTAATTTGATTTTTCTCACAAAAATATTCTATCTGATTCAATGCCCATGCTAAATAAGGCTCTCCATAATTTGTTGAATTACTAAACAATAATAAATTCATGTCGTTTTTTATTTAATTTATATTTTTTTATTTTTTTATCATAATACGGTTATGCAAAAATAGTAAAAAAGTTTTATTTTTTTGCATTTTCATTAATAAATGATTTATAAACTTCTCCTCTTTCTTCAAAGTTTTTAAAAGCATCGTAACTCGAAGCTGCGGGCGACAACAAACAAATACAATGTTTTGCCGTAATTTTCTTTGCTAAATCTACGATTTTCTTATAATCATCTAATAAATAAAAATTCTTATTTTCAGGCTGTTGACAAAGCTGCATCATGCGTTCGCCCGCTTTGCCCGTAAAAATAAAATTTTTCACTTCCGATTCCATTATTATTTCTTTTAAGGGACTATAGTCAATCCCTCTATCCATGCCGCCTAATATCAGCGTGTTCACATTTTTCAATGCCTGCAAAGCGGCAATGGTTGCTTGTGGAATGGTAGAAATGCTATCATTATAAAAAATAACATCGTCAATCGTTGCAACATACTCTAAACGATGAGGTAAAGGTCGAAAACTCATTACGGCATCTTTCAGCTGTTGATAATCCGAAACCGGATAAGCTAATAAAACTGCTAATATAGCCGCACTGACATTCTGTAAGTTATGATTCCCTTTTAAAGGAAATGTATCATCAACGGCAAAAAGTTTTTCTTCTTTACTATTGCGTTTCAAGACGAAATAATTATCTTTCACATAACAAACCGCCGCTTTGTCGTACGCATAAGAAAAGCCGTAGCGTTGAGAAGCTATGGTTGTTGTTTTCAATAATTGATTTATCAAATCATCGCTTGTATTATAAATAAAACTGTCGTTGCCGTTTTGGCAAATTGCAATATTTAATTTTGCCGACTGATAATCATAAAAACTGTTATAATGGTCTAAATGTTCCTCAAATAGGTTAAGTAAAACGCTAATAGCAGGTGCTTTTCGAATAAATTCCAATTGATGAGAAGATAACTCTATAACAATTTTTTCTTTTTCTCCTATTTGAGGAATGATATCGAATAAGGGAATTCCAATATTGCCGGCAAAAAGTACAGGTGCATGCAGCGATTGTAACACATGATACACCAAACTTGCAGTCGTACTTTTTCCTTTCGTTCCTGTAATTCCAATACATTGACATCCATAAGCCTGTAAAAACAAATCCGTTTGCGAGGTGATTTTTTTTCGTTGAATACGATGAAGGTGATTTTTTAAACTTATACCGGGCGATTGAATAACAACATCATAATCATTAATGGTATCTAAATAATTCTCCCCTACTATCCAACGATATTTCCCCCCCTTCAATTCTTCCGTATCCAAATTTTCGTTAGCATCTGCTATTGTAACATCTGCATTTCGAATGTTTTCATTAATAAAACGCAAAGTAGACTTGCCCTCTCTTCCAAAACCGAGCAGAAGAATCCGTTGATTGTTCAAACGAGCAAGAATATCGTTTTTAGCCATTTGTTTTTAATTTACTCAATAGATTTACAGCTAAATAAGCCATTAAGCCGGGCGAATGCTTTAAAGCCGTTTCGTTAATGTCAAAATCGGGTGCATGTAAATTGAGTTCTTTCCCTTCAATTTTTACTCCCAAACGATACATAAGAGAAGGTACCTGCTGTGTAAAATAAACAAAATCATCGCCTGTCATTCTAGAGGGAATTTCCAACACATTGTCATCGCCTAAATAGCACTTTGCCGCTTCCTCGCTCCAGCGAGTAATGTTTGCATCGTTGCATAAAACAGGATAACCCGTTACAATACGTACGTTAGCCGTACCACCATGCTCTGCTGCTACCTTAACGATTGTTTTCTTTATCAATTTATGGGCTTCTTTTCGCCAATTTTCATCAAAAGTACGTAAAGTACCTTCCAAACACACTTCGTTGGGAATAATATTGGTTTTTCCCGCTCCTATAATGTGTCCAAAAGTAAAAACAGTAGGAAACTCGTCGGGAACCATTGCTTTAAATTGCTTATCAACTTCTAACAAAGCATGGGCAGTTATCATAATAGGATTTGCCAACGAATGAACAACGGCTGCATGACCGCCTATCCCTTTAATACAAACATAAATTTCGTCGGTAGAAGCCATAAACTTCCCTTCTTTCATTCCGACTTTTCCGGTATCAAGTTCGGGCGAAACATGCATTGCCAGCATTGCTTTAATATTTTCATCCATCAAACCCGCTTTTATCATACGAATAGCACCGCCGGGATATTTTTCTTCCGACGGCTGAAAAAACAATTGCACTTTTCCACTCCACATATCCCTTGTTTGCTGTAAAATATTAGCAGTCGTAAGCAAAGAAGCCGCATGAACATCGTGTCCGCATGCGTGCATAATTCCTTTGTTGACAGATTCATAAGGCGCATTTGTTTTTTCTTCTATGGGCAAAGCATCTATATCTGCCCGCAAGCCTATCATTACACCATTCTCCCGACCTTCGATAGTGGCAATAACCGCCGTATCGTTGAGATGTAAATGTGAATCAATACCATAAGATTTTAATGTGTTGTAAATGTAGCGAGCCGTAACAAACTCACGTTCCGACAATTCAGGATATTGATGTATCTTTCTTCTTAAACGTATCGTTTCAACAAACAGTTTTTCCGATAATTCTTGTATCTGTTCTAATATGTTTTGCATTTTCATTTTAAATATCTGCAAAAATATATCTTTTTATGCTTGTTATCACTAAAAAAAATAAATTATTAAAAAAATTAAGAGTAATGTAACATTTTATAGATTTCTGTTAGTTTGAAAAAATTAAAGAAAAATAACAAGACGATTTTCTATTCTTCTTTTTGATAATACATTTTATTATCAGTCGTAATATTCCATTTTTTTAATAATTGTCCATTAAGAGTTGATTGTGCCGGGTCAGTAATTTTGCCCCACGATAAAATCATGCAATCGTTTTCAATAAATACTACTTTATCATTCGATTTGGCAATTTTTTCTAAAGCCGATTTTTCACAAGCATTTTTACCCCACTCAAGTTTATCAGCAACTGAAAAAATAAAGATAAAAACAACTATTAGAGAAAGATATAAATATTTACTTTTACCTTTATAGATTTTTATCAAATGAAAACTTGACTTAGCATAAATGAAAATCAACCCAATGGTTATTGGCATAATTGTATCATAACGAACAATGAATGAGCGATATTCTTTGTAACCTCCTAATGGCAAAAGCAAAATATAGCATAAAGCAAATAAACCAATCCAATTAAAAATTTGAAGTGATTTTTTAACATCATCACTAACGATATTTTTACGTAAAAGAAAAATATTGATTCCGATGAGGATTAGAAAAATTGGAAATCCTATTTTTTGTGTTAATATTCTTAGTAAACCTTGTGGAATTCTTGAATACCGTTCGGCAAGTGAAATCGTATTATCCAAAAATATTGAATTATTTTTCCCGACATACAATGCATATAAACTTAAAATGCTAATTAAGGAAAAGTAGAATAAATACACCTTTGGAATAGCTCGAAAAGCATGCTGTAATCTCTTTATAAATGATAAGTTGCTATCTGTTGTTAAATACATTCTTAATCCATACAATAATGTTATTGTCAATATTATACCCGGATTCAATGCACCGTTAAAAACAATATAAATTGATAGTGGAAAAAGCAATATTTTTACTGTCTTTTTTTTCAACAATGCAGTTCCATAAACCGAGTCATAGAAAAACGGCAAATAAAACAACAACAAAACCGCAGATGGTAAAGCATAAAAAAAAGTGTATGTAATTGAAGGATCAATTATTCCCATATAACTTCTATAACCATTTGTTTGAAAAAGCGGAATTACAAGAACAGCCGCAATAAGAAAGTCAATACTTACTATTTTTCGTTTACCTGCTATATAAAGGGCTAATAGACTGAGAATTAATATTTGAATAAATAGTTTAGCAATTGTACAAGCCAAATATACACTCTCAATAGGCTCAACAAAACTTTGGAGTAAAATAGGCACTCGATTAAAATATGTGAAAAATGTCCAATGAGCAAAGTATCTATTCGGATTCGGATAAACTGCATTATCCGTAATTACTGAAATACCAAAAGGGTCGTTCAAGATTAATTTAACATCTTCAGCAGGAACTATTCCGCCAGCCATATCCCCGTCCAAAGGCATGCTGTAGTGCTGCATAAACGAATAAGTTAAGTCGGCTAACAACAGCACTAATAAAAAAAAACAGATATACTTTTTATTCATATTTTGTCATATTATAACAGCTCCCACTGATGCAATCTGTCTACTAAGCCTTTAAATTTTTAAATATCTGCAAAAATATATCTTTTTATGCTTGTTATCAGTAGAAAAAATGAATTATTAAAAAAACTTAAAAGTAACTAACATTTTATTAATTCACGCTTTATATTCTATCTAACACCGTTTTTATCAAACGTTTCATTGCCGGCTGATAGTTATCGCTAAATGTTTTAGCCGGACGATTGGCAATGGCAACACAAATAGTTAATGCTTTATGTCCTAATAAATTACTTAAAGCATAAATCGCTGAAGTTTCCATTTCCATATTGGTAAAATAGGTATTTTTATACTGCTTATTTATCAATTTTTCGATAAAATCTCCTTGCGATAAAGCCAAACGCAACACACGACATTGAGGGGCATAAAAACCGGAAGCAGTCAATGTAATGCCTTTTTTTATATCGAAAGCGATACGATTTAAAAGCTCGTCGGAACAAGCGACGGCATAAGGTCGAGGATATTTTTCTTTCCAATCGCACAAAGCAACAAATGTATCAACCAAGGCTTCATCCGAAATTCCCTGATGCTGATAATAATGCAAAAGACCGTCCAAACCTAATCCGTAGTGAGAGGCAATGTAGGAATCGACAGCAATATCTGCTTGCAAAGCACCGCAAGTGCCTATACGAACTATTTCTAACGATGTGAAATTTTCTTTTGTTTTTCGTTTTCCCAAATCAATATTTACTAAGGCATCGAGTTCGTTAATGACAATATCTATATTGTCCGTACCCATTCCCGTTGAGAGAACGCTGATACGTTTCGATTGATAAACGCCCGTATGGGTAATGATTTCACGGTTTTGTTTTTTCACTTCAATTTCATCGAAAAAAGACGACACCAAAGCTACACGTGCAGGATCCCCTACCAAAATAATTTTATGTGCCAACTCATGGGGAAGCAAATTAAGATGATACACGCTACCATCGTTTTGCAACGGCATTTCAGATGCTTTAAGACTCATACTTTTATTTTTTTTGCAAACGTATACGTTTTTTCAATACAAATTCAATCTTTTTAAAAGATTTTTTCAATCGTCTCTCTTATTTTTTTACAAACTTTTTCATATGAATTCCTTCTTGGGTGCTTGCTTTTAGAACATATACGCCGGGACTTAAATTGCTGATGTTAAGTGTAGTTTTAGAATCATTAACGGAATAGCGTTTCAACTCTTTTCCTAAGATATCAATAATCATAAGCTTACAAGGAAATAAAATGTCCACATCTTGTATTTCTATCGTTAATATATACTGTGCCGGATTGGGATACAATTTCATTTTCGAAAAATTAGCTTCAGAAATAGAAACATCAAAATCACATCCTTTAGCTTGAAAAATAGAATCGGAGTAATAGGTTAAAACCGAATCGGAATAACACCGAAGACCTCGAAACACCGAAAAATCGCATGCTTCATCTTCGGGATAAAAACCTTCTTTACTGCCTATAAACTCTATAATAGGACCCGAAAAAGAATAATGTGCATTTCCTGAAATACTAATATATTGAAAACGAACGTTTATGCCTGAAATCTGATGGTTAACTATCGAATCAATGTTAATAAAAACCGAATCATAGCCGTTTTGATTCGATATGGGACAAAAATACATGGTATAAGATTCACCGGCTTGTTTGCTGAAATCGAAATAAGGTTTAAAACTACCCCCTAAATATTGATATACAATATTTAGCGACGAGTCGTAATAGAATATGTTATCCGTTTTACATGCCGAACAATCTGAAGAGCCATTGAGTATGACTGCTTTTTTCCCTTGTATAATAGTATCCCGTACAGCATAGATTGAAGTAACTACGCTTCTTTCTTCTGCAGGAATATAGGTAGAATACGTCCATTCGGAACCAAGCGGGAACCAAGTTTGTGCATAAAGCTGCACGTTTGACAAAAGCAAAACAATCGTTAATAACATTACTTGTTGTTTTAATCGCTTCCACAGTAAAGTTTTCATAATAAATTATTTTTTAAAGTTAATATTGCTGTTATTATTTTCATTCGTTTATATTTTCCGCTTTTTACTATATTATTAATTCTAATTTTATTTTCCAAATTTATAACGATATCCTGCCTTTATAACTCCTTGCGTACCAAAACCAAATTCAAAATTTCCTGCATTTTTGTTACCGACACTGATTCCCAAAAAGGTTAAATACATAGAAGGTAGAGCCCAAAAATTTCTTTTCTTAATTCCGGTCATGTGTATATCCTCATAATAAAACGTAACACCGAAATGAATTGCACTGTATAAAGATAGTTTTTCAAAACGTTTATAAGTCAAGTAATAACCAATCTGCGGTGCAAAATAGTTATCAATATAGACATCGGTACGCACCCAATTGCTATCAATTATTTTCCTGCACGCCCATGAAGTAGTCATTCCTATTGCATGACGGGAAGTAAAATTATATTTGTATTCCAATAAAAATGTTCCGATAAGATAGACTTTAAAATATTGACCGTCTTCTTTATCTATATAAGAATAATGACTTAAAACTTTTATATACATAGGATTCGGCTCCATGAATGGCGCTCTATAATAGTAAAAAAAGCCAATCATCGGAAAAGCTCCCACCGAAATACCGGCTTCATGTTCAAAATAATTTTTTGAAGTAAGCAATGTTTTTTCCTGAGCTGTTAAAGAAAAAAGAAAGAACAAAAATAAAAAACAAAGAGACAATTTTTTCATACATTCATGTTTTTTAGTTGACTACTGTTCGGTTTTTCTATTTATTTCAATTTTTAATTAATATTTACGATGTTTTGTTACATAGTATTTTATTATTCCATCTGATACAACTTTATCGTATCAAATTGAATGTTTTGTTTGGCATTGTGAATCATTGCAACAGGTATGACTGCATCGGGGCCTCCTTCTGTCAACCAATAAGAATTATTGTGAAAGAAAAGCACATAGTCGCCGTTATAAACCTTATTAAAATAATACTTAATAGGGTAATAACCATAAAGATACCTTACAAAACGAAGTCGATAATAGCCGTTTGAATCGGTATAAAAAACTTCATTAGGTCCGGACGGATAGATTAATCCCGAATTTTTATTGCTAATTTCGGCTTCTAAAATTATTTCCAATCCTTTAACGGGAAGATTGGTATCTCTATAATACACATAGCCTTCAGCATAAAAATCATAATAATAGATATTGCCATAATAATATTCGTGTACGCAAGCCGTAAAAATCACAGCAGACAAAAGTAGTACAAAGAAAAAGAAAGATTTATTCATAAGTTTTGACGTTTGCTTTAGTGTTTTCATAATAAATTACATTTAATGTTTACACTACTCTTATTCTATTTTTCCCTTGTGTTATTATTTTTTTTGCAAAGCTATACATTTTTTTAATACAAAATTCAATTTTATAACATCAGCATTAAATTTTAGAGTATTAAAACTTAATTAATTTACAGTTTTCAATTAGTTTATTTTTATCTTTAATACTTACGATATAAACTCCGCT
Source organism: Bacteroidales bacterium (assembly GCA_012519525.1). GTDB lineage: Bacteria > Bacteroidota > Bacteroidia > Bacteroidales > WCHB1-69 > UBA5266. The sequence goes on from JAAYQB010000164.1 coordinate 11,458, forward strand.
TTTTTCTCTGCTTAAATCAATGTGTACTTCATTGTCGTTTACTTGAATGCCAGCATTTATTCTTTGCCCTACTAAATTATAAACAGCAATATTCAACGTCATTAAATCAAATGAAGAAGTAAACAACAGAGTGGTTTTATCGTTAAAAGGATTGGGAATTAGTGTAACAACACTGTTTTTTTCAAATTCCGTTATATAATCATAATATCCTTTCTTTAATATAAAAATTCTATTATTGCGATTACCTTTTTCTCCCTCACCTATACAAAAGCCTTCGTCCAAATTTATAAAATCAAATTCAAAAATTTGCAAATAAGAATATATAAATCCATATTTCTCTAAACCAAAATTATCAAATTCCGTATCAGTGCAATAATCAATACCTATAATTGTATTTTCTAAAGAAGATGTTCCCGTAGTATTATCCCAATAATTATAAAACAAATTACAACTATCCATAATTTGCATATTAAATATTGGATAAAACAATTCAACAATTGGGACCCATGTGAGTCCATAATCGTCTGTTTTATAAATTCCATCATAATTTCTACTTTTAAGAAAATATCCTGTTTGAGCATTTGAAAATACAATATCTTTATAAGAAAAAACACCTTCATATACATCTCGTAGTATTATATTAAAAGATATTCCTCCATCGGTAGTTTTACAAATGGAATTGCTATCTTTATTGTTTTCTGCTATATATCCCGTATCATTATCAATAAAGCATACGGAAGAAATTATAGAAGTAAAATTAGTATCAATATCCCAATTTTTTCCCCCATTACAAGTTTTTATTAATATCCCTTTATTTCCAAATAACCCATATGGATATCCACCGTTTCCTCCTGAAATCCAACCGGTATCTTGATTAATAAAACTCATGCTTAATAAATTTAAAGCAGTGGAAATGCCAATATTGTTCCATGTTAAGCCTCTGTTTTCGGTTTTTAATACGGTACCGTTTGCTCCGCAAATATATCCGACGGTATCATTTACAAAAATTACTTTATATA
>JAAYQB010000165.1 GCA_012519525.1 Bacteroidales bacterium
AAAAAATTTATTTTTTTGCGAAAAAATTTTGCACTTCAGACGACGGAACAATAGCTTCCTTAAAAGCATAAGCCCCTGTCTTTTCCGAACGTTGCATTTTGATTACTTTAGCGTATCCTTGATCTTTGCTTTGTCTTAATGTAGCAACTGCTTTCTTTGCCATAATTCTAAATTATTTAATTTCTTTGTGTACTGTTACTTTCTTTAAATAAGGATTATATTTCTTTAACTCCAAACGATCGGGAGTATTTTTTCTATTTTTCGTAGAAATATATCTTGACATACCCGGAACTCCCGATGCTTTTTGCTCGGTGCATTCGAGGATAATCTGTTGTCTTGCTTCTTTGTGCTTCTTTGCCATAAATCCTAAGTCAAAAAATTATTAACGTTTTTTTAAGGTCTGCAAAAGTACAACTTTTTTTCATATAAAATCGAAATTTTACAAAGATATTCAAAAAAAACATTTCTATTCTTTTCTAAAACCTACGGCAAGTTTAAATAAAGCAATAAAACTTACCGAAACAACACGCTGATTATAAGCTATATAAATTTATTTCCAAATAAATATTCAAAAAACACCCTTTATCCAATCAATTTGATAGTAAAATTTAGTAATTTTGCATTCTTAAAAAAGAATGGCAGTGGAAGATTTAAAATACTTTAAACAATTTGATATTAAGTTCTCTACGCTAGCGATAGGCATACATGAATTCCATCTTGATATCAAGAAAAAATTCTTTGCCAAACATAAAAACGAAGAAATTATAGATGCAAACATACAAGTATTATTAGAATTAAACAAAAAAGAAAATTTATGTATATTTAATTTTACAATAGATGGGCAACTGACGTTACAATGCGATATTTGTTTAGATGATTTAGCATATCCCATTCATACTGAAGAAACGCTTATCTTAAAACTATCGGAAGAAACTACAGGAGAATACGAAGACGAAAATATATTATTTGTCAACACAAATGAACACATATACAATATAGAACAAGTTCTTTATGAAATAATATATGCACAAATACCCATGCGTAAATCGCATGAAGACGTAGAACAAGAGTGCAATAAAAATATGATTAAACAACTAGAATTATATACAAGCAAACAAACACAAGCAATAGACGATAGATGGGAAGTTTTGAAAAATTTAAAAATATAATAACATGGCACATCCGAAACGAAAACAATCAACTACTCGTAGAGACAAAAGAAGAACTCACGATAAAGCAACAGCACCTCAATTAATGGAATGCAAAAACTGCGGTGCAGCTGTTATTTACCATAGAGTATGTCCTGAATGCGGACACTACAGAGGCGAACTGGCTATTGAAGCAAAAGAAGCATAAATAATGCATTTAAACACAATAAATTACTATTATAATAACAAACATCATAAAAAATAGTGATTTTTTTGTGCTATTGAATAATTATGTATATTTGCATAAATAAAAATTATGAAACATAAATACGGTTTTTTATTTTTAAGTACTCTATTTTTATTTTCATGCTCTAATAAAAATGGAAAGATAGATGCTTCCGGCTCTTTCGAGGCAAACGAAATCATTGTATCTGCCGAAGGAAGCGGTAAAATCATGGATTTAAAGTTAGAAGAAGGGCAAACTTTAACAGCCGGTCAGTACATAGGATATATTGACACCATACAGCTATTTTTGCAAAAACAACAACTTAATGCTCAGATAGAAGCTACTTCAGCTCAAATGGCTGACGTTCCAAAACAAGTAAGAGCTCTTCAAGAAAAATTAAGCGGCATGATGATTGAAAAGAAAAGATTGCAAAGCCTTTTACAATCCAATGCTGCCACCAACAAACAAATGGACGATTTAAACACCGAAATCCAAGTTGTAAGAAGTCAATTAGATGCTACACGTTCCAATTTAAACGTACAAAACAAAAGCGTATTGGCTCAAATTGACGGCATGCAATACCAAATTGCATCTTTGGAAAATGCTATAGAAAAATCGCTCATACACAGTCCTATCAATGGCGTTGTGCTAAAAAAATACGTCAATCGACATGAACTCATTTCTACCGGATACCCTATTTTTAAAATAGCCGATATTTCAAAAATGACCTTGAAAGTTTATGTATCGGGAGATCAATTATCAAATATCAAAATAGGAAAAACTTGCGATGTCAATATCGACAAGCTCAACGGAAAACAAAAGACGTATAAAGGTAAAATAACATGGATTTCGAGTGAATCGGAATTTACGCCAAAAATGATACAAACGAAAAACGAAAGAGTCAACCTTGTTTATGCAGTGAAAATCAGAGTGGATAACGATGGAGATATAAAAATAGGAATGCCCGGCGATGTGATTTTCAATTAGTTTTAAAACTCATCTATGCCAATCGTTGAAAGTGATAACATATCGAAAAAATTCGGAAAAATAGAAGCTTTACAACAGGTTTCTTTTTCGATAGAGAAAGGAGAATTGTTTGGCTTAATAGGACCCGACGGCGCCGGTAAATCAACACTTTTCAATATTTTAGTTACCTTGCTTAATCCCGACAGCGGCACTGCACGCATCATGGGCTATGACCTTATAA
>JAAYQB010000166.1 GCA_012519525.1 Bacteroidales bacterium
TATTTATATTATTTTTTTTAATGTTACGATTGTCTGCAAAAATACACTAAATTTTCCAATTATAGATAAGCGAATTTATCATTTAATAAAAAATATCCAACTAAATAGCATTTTTTTCATTTAGGTATTTTTAGGTATGATAAAAAATACTATTTTTGTAGTAAAATAATAAAGGATATAAAAAAATGGCATTAGAGTTAGAGAAAATATTACACAACAGCATTGCCGTAGCAAAAGAAGCCGGCAGTTTTTTAAAGAAAGAAATTAATAATATTAAAAGTCAAGACATTGAACTTAAAGGAGAAAATGATTTTGTAACTTATGTTGATAAAACCGCCGAGAAGTTTATTGTTGAAGAATTAAGCAAAATTCTTCCCGAAGCAGGTATTATAGCCGAAGAAAGTCAACAAAAAATTACATCTCAACATCGCTACCACTGGATTATTGATCCCTTAGACGGCACCACCAACTATATTCACGGTCTTCCTTTGTATTCGGTCAGTATAGGATTAACAGACAATCTAAAAGAAATACTTGGCATTGTGTATGAAGTTAATATGGATGAATGTTTTTATGCACATATCAACACGGGGGCGTTTTTAAATGGAAAAAAAATAAAAGTATCCGACAAAGCAAGTTTAAAAGAATCTTTTTTGGTAACGGGCTTCCCCTCTATGGATTACTCTCAATTCGATGCCTATATGGAAGTATTAAAAGCTGTTATGTTTAATACACAAGGCGTTCGGCGTTTAGGTTCCGCTGCGGTTGATATCGCCTACGTTGCTTGCGGACGTTTTGACGCTTTTTTTGAATACAACCTCAATGCATGGGATGTAGCGGGAGGCAGTATTATTGTTCGACAAGCGGGAGGCAATGTTTACGATTTTAGCGGCGGCAATAATTATTTGTTTGGCAGAGAAATAGTAACTTCAAACAAAGTAATTGATAAAGAATTTCTTGCATTAATAAATAAATGTTTTAAAAAATAAAAATATATGAAAAAGATTGTTGTATTATTACTTACTTTCAACGGATTTCTTTTCATTGCCTGCAATGACGACTCGCCCCTTACCGATGAGGATAAACCTTATGGCGAATTGCAAGTGCAAGGGATAGTTACCGATACTAATCTACAACCCATTGATAAAATTCAAATTGTCGTACACGGAGAAGGAAATATTTACGATACCCTGTTTACCAATAAAAAAGGCGAATACGAAAAAACCTATTTTATCAATCCTGCTGTTACGGATTATGACATTAAAGCAGAAGACATTGATGGTGATGCTAATAACGGACACTTTAAAGATACCACCATAGCATTCAGCATAGAACAAAATGAATTTGTAGGTGCTTCGGGAAAATGGTATGTCGGGAAAGCTACCAAAATCATTGATTTTAAATTAACGAAAAAATAAAACGCTAAATTAAATGGAACAAAAGAAATTCTCAATATCAAAAAGACTAAAGAGTTTTGTTTATGCATTTAATGGGCTGATTATATTATTTAAAGAAGAGCATAATGCAAGAATTCATCTAATTGCGACAATTTTAGTAATAACAGCAGCTGTGCTATTAAAATTAAATTTTTACGAATGGATTGCGGTTACCTTTGCAATCGGATTTGTAATTAGCGTTGAAATCATTAACACCGTTATTGAAAATATGGCAGACTTTGTTTCACCGACAAAAAATGATAAGATAAAAAAAATCAAAGATTTATCGGCGGCAGCCGTACTAATAAGTTCAATGACAGCATTAACTATCGGACTAATTGTTTTTATTCCTAAAATTAAAATGATTTTTTAAACATCAATAAAAAACAATTAATTGCAAATGACAAGCCGACACAAATATCATCGCAGAAGCATTCGCTTAAAAGGATACGATTATTCGCAGGAAGGATTGTATTTTATAACGATTTGCTGTCAGGATAAAATTTGCAGGTTCGGACACATTGAAAACAAAAAAATGATATATAATCAATACGGTATTATTGCACATAACGAATGGATAAAAACACCCCATATACGCCCTAACATCATTTTACACGAATTTATAATAATGCCCAATCATATGCACGGCATTATTGAAATAATATATCGGGGAAAATCGAATTCCCCTCTATGTACGGGCGAATTGAATTCGCCCCAATATACAGGCGAATTGCATTCGCCCGAAATCGAATTTCCAAAAATTGAATTTCCTAAAATAAAAACGAACGTATGCGATACGCCCCTACAATCGCCATCGCAAACGATTGGCGCCATTGTACGCGGATACAAATCGGCTGTAACAAAACAATTGAACGCATTGGGAATGCATGAAAAATTATGGCAACGCAATTATTACGAACACATTATACGCAACGAACAATCATATATACGAATTTCGGAATACATTTGCGACAATCCCCAAA
>JAAYQB010000167.1 GCA_012519525.1 Bacteroidales bacterium
AAAGATCAAGGATACGCTAAAGTAATCAAAATGCAACGTTCGGAAAAGACAGGGGCTTATGCTTTTAAGGAAGCTATTGTTCCGTCGTCTGAAGTGCAAAATTTTTTCGCAAAAAAATAAATTTTTTATTATCGTCTTTTTTTGATTGGAAAAAAATTGTACTTTTACAAAAAAAACACTATGAACAAATACATATTGGCATTATTCTTTTTATTCATACTTTCGTGTTCATACTCACAGTTTTATGAAGACTTTTCGGATAAGGAACTTTTAAATAATCCTACATGGAACGGCAATGTTGATAGTTTTACTGTCAACAATGCATTGCAATTGCAATTAAATGCAACTGTTGCCGGAACTGCTTATTTATCTTCTATGGCAAAAACCGTACATGGAAAAACAGAATGGAGGTTTTGGATAAAATTAGCCTTTGCCGGTTCAAACAATAATTATGCAAAATTTTATATTGCCTCTAATACCGAAAACCTTATCGACACCGCACTCGAAGGTTATTATCTTCGTTTTGGTGAAAATGGCAATGCCGATGCTATCCGTTTTTATAAACAAAGTGGAAATCAACACCAACTTTTAATGAGTGGAAAAGACAGTGCGATAGCTAACAGTTTTTCTATATTTGTAAAAATAATTTATTCTGATAGTGGCTATTGGCAGTTGTTTACAGCAAATGAAGATGAAAAAGTATTTTTGCTCGAAAACGAATGCCAAGACAGTATGCACTTTGAAATGACTCATTTAGGAATTGTTTGCACCTATACTAAATCCAATAGCACAAAATTTTATTTTGATGATATTTATTGCGATGAAATTTACATAGACAAAGAACCTCCTTACATTGACTCTCTGTATATTGATGAAGAAAAACAAACTATCGGTCTTTATTTTAACGAAAGTTTGGATTCGATATCGGCTCTTAATCGCTTGAATTACACTGTTTTCCCAAATAATCGACATCCCGATACTATTGTTGCTTTCAATTCCAATTATAGTGCTTTGCTGTTGTGTTTTCATTCTGCTTTTGAATACAATAAATTATGTACGTTACACATTGCTAATGTTTTAGATTTATCAGATAATCCGATGAATGATACGGCTTTCACTTTTTTCTTGTACCGTTCTTCTATTTTCGATGTAGTGATAAATGAGATTATGGCAAAACCTGCTCCTCAACAAGAACTGCCTGAAGTAGAATACATAGAACTCATCAATAGAAGTCCTTATGTTATTAATATAGAAGGATGGAAATTGTATTTTGGGAAAAATATCAGGACAGTGGAAAAAGCCGTATTGTCTCCTTTGGAACACATTATTGTAACGGCTAAAAGCAATGTGAGTGCGATGAGTGTTTACGGTAAAACCGTGGCAGTGTCAAGCATGAGCATTACTGATGGGGGACAGCTCATCAGACTTTACGACAATAAAGACAATTTTATTCATTCCGTTGAATTTACGCCCGAATGGCATAATAAAAGTAAAAAAGACGGAGGATGGTCGCTCGAAATGATAGATTACGATAATCCTTGCAATGAAGCAAATAACTGGACTTCGTCTGTTGATAGCAAAGGAGGAACACCGGGACAGAAAAATTCGGTTTACACCCTTAATCCCGACAATATTGCCCCGCGTATAAAACGTATTAGTACACCGGATTCATTGCATTTAATAGTGTATTTTTCGGAAAAAATGTTGGGTGAAAATATTTGTAATCCAAGAGCTTATCAAATAGATAGAAAAATAAAAATAGACAGTATTAGCGTTCTTTCTGAGGAAATGAAAGCTGTTTTAATTCATTTAAACAATAGTCTTAATAGTGGAATTATTTATCGATTAAGTATATGCGATACCATTATTGATTGTGCAGGCAATATGATACCCCTACAATCGTCTCTTTTTTTCGGATACACACAAACGATTGATTCTTTTGATATTATTATTAACGAAGTATTGTTTAATCCTAAAGATGACGGTGTCGATTTTGTAGAAATATACAATCGTTCGGATAAAATTCTTGATTTAAAAAACTTACGTTTATCTACTTTGAAAAAAGGTGAAATTGACACAGGAAAAATTATTATAGAAGAAGGTTTTCAATTCTTTCCTAAAAACTATGCGTTGCTTAGCACTAATCCTTCTGTTATTCAATTGCAATACCACTATCAAAACGAAGATAATTTTATTAAAATGAATAGTTTCCCAATTTATGCTAACGAAGAAGGAGTTGTTATTTTATTATCCGACAATAAAGTAATCGACCGTTTTGATTATGTAGAAAGCATGCACTATCCTTTATTGAAGTCGGTTGATGGTGTTAGTTTGGAACGCATACATCCCGACAGAAAAACACAAGATGCTTCTAATTGGCATTCGGCAGCATCTACTGTGGGCTATGCCACTCCTTGTTATCTTAACTCCTGTTATAGCGAGAGCAAAGTTTCGGTTAGCAAGTTTGCTACTTATCCCGAAATATTTTCTCCCGATCAAGATGGTTATAACGATTTACTTCATATTACTTATAAAATGGAGCAAGCCGGATATAAAGCTACTATCACTATATACGATGTCGGAGGAAGAAAAGTGAAAACCTTAGCTAACAATATTTTATTAGACACAGACGGAGTGATTACTTGGGATGGGACAACAGACGAAAACTTAAAAGCTGCCGTAGGAACTTATATTATTGTTATTGATTATTTTAATTTAAAAGGAAAGGTGAAAAGAGAAAAGCTGACGACAACGTTAGCAATTAAACATTAATTTTTTATTTTTTTTTCATTATTATCTTTTTCTTTTGTTTTTTTTTATACATTTGCATTCAATTGAATTAATGGTATTACATAATGAGAAAATTAGGCGCTGTCATAGGTATTTCTTTATTAATGAATGCGTGCGATATGCAAAACACAACCATTCCTATACGGCATGTAAACTTCACTGTTTCTATTAATTCCACTAATTTAATTCATGTCGGAGGGCATGAATATTTCACAGGAGGAATTAGTGGCATTGTTGTATATCGTTTCGATATGACTACTTTTTATGCTTACGACAGAGCTTGCCCTTATGATTGGGAAGAAGGAGGAAGGGTAAGTGTTGTAAATTCAACTTTATACGACAGTTTATGTGGTTCTTCTTTTAATATTTTGAATGGATATCCTTATTCAAATAGTAAAGCGGAATTGCCATTACGACACTATCAAGCAACATTAATTGATGATTTTACGTTACAAGTATATAATTAAAATTTAATAATAATTTAAACTATTTTTAACTTAA
>JAAYQB010000168.1 GCA_012519525.1 Bacteroidales bacterium
ATGTTATACGAGAAAATGCTTATGTATGGGAGGTGCTAAATTATATAGCGGGTTAATCCCGCAAAATATTAACTGTCAAACTAATAAATCCGCATATAAATATGCATATAAAAAGCGAAGTTGTGAGAGCAGCGTATACAGTGAGCATAAAAACATATAAGATGCTAAAAATTTAAACAAAACGTAAACTCACACACGATAAAAACAAACAAAGGATACTTTAAAAATTATTGTAAACATTAAAAATTTAATAAAAATGAAGAGAAAAATATATATCACAGCCATTTTATTAGTAATGGCTTTAGGAATAGGCGTATTTTGGGCATGCCAAAAAGATACGGAGCAATCTGATATTTTACAAAATAAAAAATTAATAGAGACTAAAAAACATAAATCAATAGGTGATCATCAGCAACCTACACAAAACATTAGTATTAATCCGACTGTTAATATAGGAAATATGGTTTATGCAATAGTTGGGAGTGCAGAGGTAGGAAATTATGATGGACGTATTTATGAATGCGAGGCTATGTGGACAATTCATATAGGAGCACTGGGTCAGGATTTTACTTTGCATTTTACAGCAGCATTACATCCTGAATATGAAGATTTAATGCAGGTAATTGTTCCTTCAATGGAAAACTATATTGTTATGGTAAATGGAATTACTGTTGACGATGGTTTTGTTTTAATAGAAAATGGTGTAGAAATTATTAATTATACAGCCATTTCAGAATTATGGACAAGTATAGTTGCCGAATGTAATCAAAATACAACTATAAATGAATATGGTGCAGAAGCACTTGTATTAAGCAGAGAAACGGAAGTTAATATTATTTTGCTTGCCAATATGCAAATAATGGATGAGTTTGAAAATATTTTTGATCCAAACTTATTTGTTTTTGATGGAATTGATACGCTTCAATTTATTGAGAACTTGATGCCTTTAGCAAATTATATGCAAAATACACAAATGCAAGTAAGTAGTTTATATCCATCATTTGATAATTTATCTGATGAAACAAAAGCATTAGTGTTAGCAGAAGTGGGATATATTTCATTAGTACAAGAAAATGGAGGAGAACCCCCTTGTATGGGACCTCTTGAACGAAAAAGAGATAAAGAAATTTTAATAGCATGTGCTCAACTTGGTGTGTCTGTTGCTGGGCTGGTTGCTGCTGCTGCAACTGGTTATGGAGCACTAACAAGTATAGTTGGAATAATATTGTCATCTCGTGAATTTTGCCTTAAATGGCATGAAGAATGGCGTAAATATCAAGAAAATGGAGGGACAGAGCCTAAACCTCGTCTTACTATCTGCGATTAATACGATGAACAGAAACATAAGAAAAGAAATTCGCCAATTGGTGAAAACAGAACAGCTTAAGGGAAAAGCCGATAAAGATATTTATGCCGATTTAGTAGAAAAATACGGATATAGAAAAACAATAGCAAAAATTATTGTAACTACAGTAAAGCCGGAGTATAAAAGCAAACATCGTTTGTATGCCGGAATTCTTCTTGCCTTTGCATTTTTTATTGTGCTGTTTAATATATGGGGAATATGGTATGGTTTTTTAAATGGTAGCGAGGCTTTTTATGAAAACAGTTATCTTATCAGAAAATTCATATTTCCTATTCTTTTCCTTGCTATGTTTTTTGCAGCAGTATTACCTCAAAAAGATCTTACTTTTTATGGAATTTCAATCTATGCTTATCTTTTTTTAATTCCATTTCTTTTATTTCTTAGTGAAGCAATTCTTAAGTGTTTAGGAATTAGTTATTTAGGATTAGAAATCCTTTATGTGGATTTAATAGCTATGATTTTCTTAAGCTTACTTGCTTGGTTTTTTCAGCGAAAAATATTTCCCAACTACCGATACGGAAA
>JAAYQB010000169.1 GCA_012519525.1 Bacteroidales bacterium
CAAGAACGTTTGGCTAAATTAGCAGGCGGCGTAGCTGTTATTTATGTAGGAGCAGCATCAGAAGTCGAAATGAAAGAAAAGAAAGACCGTTTTGACGATGCATTGCATGCTACACGTGCTGCTATCGAAGAAGGAATATTGCCCGGTGGTGGCGTAGGATATATTCGTGCTATCAAAACCTTAGACAGTCTTAAAGCTGAAAATGATGACGAAAAATTTGGAATCGAAATCATACGTCGAGCATTAGAAGAACCTCTAAGACAAATTGTTGAAAATGCAGGTTTAGAAGGCTCAATAGTTGTTAATAAAGTGAAAAACGGCAAAGATGATTTCGGCTTCAACGCTCGTACGGAAAAATACGAAGACCTTATGGTAGCAGGTGTAATTGACCCTACCAAAGTAGCAAGAGTCGCCCTCGAAAATGCTGCTTCAATTGCAGGAATGCTACTGACAACAGAATGTGTTTTAGCAGAAATTAAAGAAGAAAATCCTCCGGCAATGCCTCCTATGGGTGGTGGTATGCCCGGCGGAATGTACTAATTAAGCAATTTTTTATAATAAAACCATCAAAGACTCGTTGTTTTAAAACGAGTCTTTTTTTATATCCTAATAATAAAATTTAACTATTTATGACATCTTTTCAAGAGGCAATATTACAAGGAATACCGACTAATCTTCCCGCTAAATATCAATACGATACAACTATCAGTCATGCACCTAAAAGAAAGGAAATTTTAAATGCTGATGAAAAAAAATTAGCCGTTCGTAATGCTTTACGCTACTTTAATCCTATTCATCACGAAATGTTGGCAAAAGAATTCGCCAAAGAACTCAATGATTACGGTAGAATTTATATGTACCGTTTTATGCCAACGTATGAAATGTACGCACGCCCCATTGATGAATATCCTGCAAAATGCCGACAAGCAGCGGCAATTATGCACATGATTCAAAATAATTTAGATAAAAAAGTAGCTCAACATCCTCATGAATTAATCACTTATGGAGGAAATGGTGCTGTTTTTCAAAATTGGGCTCAATACCTATTAAGCATGCAGTATCTGGCTAATATGACTGACGAACAAACACTTGTTATGTATAGCGGTCATCCTATGGGACTATTTCCATCTCATAAAAACGCCCCGCGAGTAGTTGTTAGCAATGGAATGATGATTCCCAACTACTCAAAACAAGACGATTGGGAACGTTTCAATGCTTTAGGTGTTACTCAATACGGACAAATGACTGCAGGCTCATACATGTATATAGGACCTCAGGGAATTGTGCATGGAACTACTATCACAGTAATGAACGCCTGTCGTAAAATCGGAAAAGATGCTGCAGGCAGATTATTTATTACGGCAGGTTTAGGAGGCATGTCGGGAGCACAACCCAAAGCAGGCAATATAGCAGGTGTAGTTTCAATAACTGCCGAAATAAACCCGGCAGCTACCCAAAAACGTTACCAACAACAATGGGTAGATGAAGTGGAAGATAATCTCGATATATTAATGCAAAAAGTAGAAGAAGCACGCTCAAAAAAAACAGCACGTTCTTTTGCATATCAAGGCAATATAGTTGAACTTTGGGAATACATTGCCCGAAAAAACATACAAGTAGATTTAGGTTCCGACCAAACTTCTTTGCACAATCCATGGGCAGGCGGCTATTATCCTGTCGGTTTAAGCTTTGAAGAATCCAATAAAATGATGGTTGAAAACCCAACGTTATTCAAAACAAAAGTACAAGAAAGTTTACGAAGACAGGTCAAAGCAATCAATCAACTAACGGATAGAGGCATGTATTTTTTCGATTACGGCAATGCCTTTTTATTAGAATCAAGCAGAGCCGGTGCCGACATCCTAAATGCTGACGGCTCATTCAGATATCCATCATATGTTCAAGATATTATGGGTCCTATGTGCTTCGATTACGGATTTGGTCCTTTTCGTTGGGTATGTACATCGGCAAAAGAAGAAGACCTCGACACAAGCGACCGTATCGCTATGGATGTGCTTAACTCTATTGCTCAAACAGTTTCTGCTGATATTAAACAGCAAATGTACGACAACATTCAATGGATAAAAGGAGCAAAACAAAACAAATTGGTAGTAGGCTCTCAAGCACGCATATTATATGCTGATGCTGAAGGACGTATCAAAATAGCTCTTGCTTTCAACGAAGCCATCAAAAAAGGAAAAATCACTGCCCCTATCGTTCTCGGAAGAGACCATCATGACGTTTCGGGAACCGATTCCCCTTTCCGAGAAACATCGAATATTTACGACGGTTCAGCCTTTACGGCAGACATGGCAATTCAAAATGTCATTGGCGATGCGTTTCGCGGTGCTACCTGGGTAAGCATTCACAATGGCGGAGGAGTTGGTTGGGGCGAAGTAATCAATGGAGGTTTCGGATTGGTGTTAGACGGAAGCGAAGAAGCCGATAAACGCCTCGAAATGATGCTACACTGGGATGTAAACAATGGTATATCAAGACGTTCTTGGGCACGCAACGAAGGAGCTATAGCCGCTATCAAAAGAGCAATGGATAAAAACAAACAGTTAAAAGTTACGCTACCCAATATGGTTAACGATAATCTTATTGACAATTTATTTTAATCTAAAATTTGAATTAGTCGACCCTTAAAAAGCCAATTTATTTTGTCTTTGTATGAAAATAAGGTTGAAAATTGATAGAAATAATTTTTGAAAAAAGAGCAAAAAAGATGATTTCCATTTGTTCATCATCCTTTTGA
>JAAYQB010000017.1 GCA_012519525.1 Bacteroidales bacterium
CATTCTTACGCCCTACCCTTCCTCGTAATTGATGTAAATCGCTTAAACCATAATGTTGTGCTTCGTTGATAATAATGGTATTGACATTCGGAATATCCAATCCTGATTCTATAATCGTAGTTGTTACTAATACATCATACAGATTATCAATAAAATCTATCATTGTTTTTTCCAAAACTTTGCCTTCCATACGCCCGTGAGCAACGGCTATTTTTAATTCCGGAAAATTTCGCTGAATAAGGTCTGCGATTTCGTATAAGTTGTCAATACGATTGTGTACAAAAAACACTTGTCCGCCTCTAAATACTTCTTGTTCAATAACTTTTTTAAGCAATTCTTCCGAAAACCGATGACGTTCGGTTTGAATAGGATAACGATTCAAAGGCGGTGTTTGCATAATAGAAATATCGCGTGCCCCCATCAAAGAAAACTGCAAAGTGCGTGGTATAGGCGTCGCCGTCATAGTGAGCGTATCTACATTGACGGTAATGGAACGTATTTTTTCCTTTGCTTCTACTCCGAATTTCTGCTCTTCATCAATTATCAGCAATCCTAAATCTTTAAAAACTACATCTTTACTCAATAAACGATGAGTACCTATCACTATATCTATCTTTCCTTCTTTTAAATCTTTCAGTATTTCGGTTTGCCTCTTTTTCGTTGTAAAACGGTTGAGATAAGCTACCTTAGCAGGAAAATTCTCTAAACGTTCGCTAAAGCTATTAAAATGCTGCAATGCTAAAACAGTAGTCGGCACTAAAACAGCAACTTGCTTACTATCACATACCGCTTTAAATGCTGCACGTATTGCAACTTCCGTTTTCCCAAATCCTACATCACCACAAATCAACCTATCCATAGGAAAATCGGATTCCATGTCTTTTTTCACATCATTGGTTGCTTTCAATTGGTCGGGCGTGTCCTCATAAATAAACGAAGCCTCCAACTCCGTTTGCATGTAATTGTCGGGCGAAAAAGCAAAGCCCGACGTAGATTTACGTTCCGAATAGAGCTTCGCTAAATCTATTACCATTTCTTTCACACGGCTTTTAGTCTTCTCTTTCACCTTATTCCATGTATTGCCGCCAATACGGTGCAAAGCAGGTGTAGTTCCATCTTTTCCTACGTATTTAGATATGCGGTGCAAAGAATGAATGCTAATGTATAAAACATCATTGTTTTTATAGACAATTTTAATTGCTTCTTGTTGTTTCCCATTGACTTCTATTTTCTCTAAACCTTCATACCTTCCGATACCATGGTCGATATGCGTTACATAATCGCCTATCTGTAAATCATAAATATCTTTTAATAAAACCGATTGTTTGTTTTTATATTTATCTTCTACAGCATAACGATGGTAGCGATTAAACACTTGATGATCGGTATAAAATGCAATTTTATGGTCTTTATCGACAAAACCTTCATGCAAAGATAAATTGACATAATGAATGATGTTTTTCTCAATATCGGCTTTATATTCTTTCGATAAATTACTATATGTTGCGTTAGTTTCAAGTATTTCGTGAATAATACTACGCATACGCTTGAATTGATTGGGATTATCGGAACCAAAATAATTAATGATTCCTTTTTCAAAATTTTCAAACCAATGCGACAACAACCAATCAAAATTACGATTAAAACTCATCGGATGAATCGTATTGAATGAAATAAGCCTAGCATTTTTTAATAAAGACGACGAAAATTCTACTGTTATATAGCGAGTTATTTGCTTAAAAAAATCGCGAGAGTCTATAAACAACTCTTCCGCATCTTTATTCTCATCGGAAAAACTTTTGGCATTTTCAACGCAAAGTGCAAAATCATCTATCCATATCTTACTGTTTTCATGAAGAATAGAGAAAAAACTGTCTTTCTGATTTTTATCTAATTTATCATTGACACTCGGCAGCAACACTATCTCGTTGATGAGTGTTTTTGACACTTGACTTACAGGATCGAACAAGCGTAGAGATTTAATTGTATCGCCGTAAAATTCAATACGACAAGGATATTCTTCAGCAAAAGAAAATACGTCTATAATTCCACCTCTCACAACATATTGTCCCGGGTGAAAGACATAATCGTTATAAACAAAATCATTTTCAGCCAAAAATTCAATCAAATTGTCCATTCCGATTTCTTCGCCTTCAAAAAGTCGAAGACTTTCTTTCAGTATTTTATCATAAGGAAAAACCTTTTCGATTAATGCATCAACATAAGAAACAACAACTTGAACCGAGTTATTGGCTATTTGCTGCAAAACACGCGTGCGAAGTAAAACATTATAACTATCAAGCTCATCTAAAGCCGTCATTTTTCTATAAGAAGAAGGAAGAAACAAGACTTTTCTATCGAAGAAATCAAGCTCTTTTTCCCCATAAAGCTGCTCCATATCGTTGTAAAAAAAAGCAGCTGTTTCTTTATCTGCGAATACCAACAAGTGCATATCCACACTCATTTCCACACAGGATTTTACGACAAAAGCCTTGGCGCCACCAAGTAAACCATTGATTTGCAAATTATTTACCTTAGTTTTTTTGAGTTCACCGCTCAAATATTTTGTAATCGCCGACTGCCGATAGGTCGTGAGTATGTCCTCTATCTTCATTATTTTTTTATAAGGATACAAAAGTACTAAAAATTCAGCCAAACATTTTTCCCGAAACAGTTTTAATCATGAAATCGCCATGAAGCACCTATTTTAAAGTGCAATCCTTTAGCCGGATAATGAGGTAATAAATAATAGGTACGAGGAAAAACGCTCTCTAAAAAATTCCCTAATACAAAATGAAAGTAAAAACGTTGTACTTTCACATTCGTAAAAAAATCAAAATAAAAATAATTTCCGATTTTCTTTTTATCCTGAAAATAAAACTGCTGCATAATAGGATTATAAGCATTGGCAAAATAAGGAGTATTGTATAACATTTCAAATCCTAATTGCATAAACAAGGCTTTCTTAAACATAGGAAATCCATAAAAAACAGCTTCTCTTGTCGCCAACCATGGCATATTAATATACTTATTATCACAATGTTGCACATAGGCATTCACATCAAACCCAAAACCCTTGTAGCGAAAAGGAACATAAGTAGCCATTTGAATAATGTTAGCGGGAATTTCTAATTGATTAGGCTGTAAGTCGCTTCCTATTATCATCCATTTCTGTAAGTTATAATAATTAAGGGCTACACAATACCGTTCATACTGCCATTGAAGTCCTAATTGTAGAAATAATTGTTTTTTCAATGAATAATTTTCCCAACTAAAAGTATTGGCAAAATAATAGGTGTAGAAATAATCGGGTTGAAAACGATAGAGGATAGCGTTGAATGCAAGAAAATGTTTTTTATCGTTTTTGTTTTTAAAATGCCATATAATGGATGATTCCGATGTAATATCGTTGGAATTATAAGCATTCAAACTATATAACAAATTAGTTTTTAAATCCAAATAGCGAAACAAACGCAAATGCACATTGGCAAAAGGAGTCAATTGAAAATTGTAGAAATTGGTTGAACTGTCCCCTACTTTCAAATAGGTGTGAGCAATGCCAAAAATCAAGTGTAAAAAATAACTTTTTGACATCAGCAAGCTATCGCTGTGCAAATAGTTAGTCCACATTAAACTGTTTCTCAACTGATAGGAATTGACCGAATCAAAAGTTACTAACGAATCATAATTAATTTCGCCGTAATTGTGAGGATTTAAATTATCATCTCTATACAGAGATTTTAATTTTGTAAACTCTATGTCATGTACAATATAGCCTAAATTTATCCTTTTTTGATTGCTATCCAATTTCATTTTCGACAAGCTGACATGATGTCTGAAAAACAAATCATGATCTTGATAATTATTACTTGCATTTGAAAATGTAACCGCTATACTTCGGGGCGGCAATTTCTTGTTTTCAAATAAAGAATCGCTATAAATACCGCCATTTTCATTTAATCGAA
>JAAYQB010000018.1 GCA_012519525.1 Bacteroidales bacterium
AAAAAATTATAAAGGTAAATTATCGTGTTTTTTAGGTGGGTTTTCCAAACGTTTGCTTTGCAAAGATTTCAACGCTTTAATAAGACGATAGCGTGTATTACGAGGTTCAATAATATCGTCAAGATAGCCATATTTAGCTGCTACGTATGGATTAGCAAATTGTTCTCTGTATTCTGCTTCTTTTGTATCCATAAATTCTGCTAATTTATCAGCATCTTCAATCTTTTTAATCTCTTTACTCATCAGAATTTCAATTGCTCCTTTACCACCCATAACTGCAATTTCTGCTGTGGGCCAAGCATAATTGATATCCCCTCTCATGTGTTTTGAACTCATCACACAATAAGCACCACCGTAGTTTTTCCTTAAAATAACGGTTAATCTTGGAACGGTAGCTTCGCCGTATGCATAAAGTAATTTTGCACCGTGAAGGATAAGTCCGCCATATTCTTGTCCGGTTCCCGGTAAAAAGCCCGGAACATCAACTAATGTTATCAACGGTATATTAAATGCATCACAAAAACGAACAAAGCGTGCTCCTTTTCTTGAAGCGTTAATATCCAATACGCCGGCTAAATGTAAAGGCTGATCGGCTACAATACCTACCGGCATTCCGCCCATTCGAGCAAAACCGACAATTATATTTTTTGCATAATCCGGTAATATTTCCAAAAAGTCTTCATTATCAATAATAGAATTTATAACACGTTTCATGTCATAAGGTGTTTTTGGACTGTCCGGAATAATTTCATTAAGTGCATTATCTACTCTTTCAATAGGATCGGTAGGTTCTATTTCGGGTGGGCTTTCCATATTATTGGAAGGAAGGAAACTTAATAATCGTTTGATAGTTTTAATTCCTTCTTCTTCGTTTTCAGCAACTAATTGTGCTACTCCCGATTTTGTAGCATGCATGGTAGCTCCGCCTAATTCTTCAACAGTAACATCTTCTCCCGTAACTGTTTTAACAACTTTAGGTCCTGTAACAAACATATAGCTTTTGTTTTTCACCATCATGATGAAATCGGTTAAAGCCGGTGAATATACTGCACCGCCGGCACAAGGACCAAAAATAGCGGAAATTTGAGGAATCACTCCCGATGCTAAAACATTGCGTTGAAATATTTCGGCGTAACCGGCAAGGCTGGTAACTCCTTCTTGTATACGTGCACCTCCCGAATCGTTAAAACCAACGACAGGTGCTCCCACTTTCATCGCTTTATCCAATACTTTACAAATTTTAGCAGCATGTGTTTCAGACAATGAGCCACCAAAAGTTGTAAAATCTTGTGCATATACATAAACTAAACGCCCGTCAACACTACCGTAACCTGTAACAACACCATCACCTAAATAAGATTCTTTGTCTAAATCAAAATTAGTACAACGATGCGTTACAAACATATCGAATTCTTCAAAACTGCCTTCGTCTAAGAGCATATTGATTCTCTCGCGAGCAGTCTTTTTGCCTTGTTGGTGTTGCTTTTCAATCCGCTTCTCACCTCCTCCCAGACGAGCTTGCGCTCTCAACTCCAACAATTCTTTGATTTTATCTTGCATGGACATATTCTAAATTATTTTAATGATAAAACTATAATTTTTTATTTATTCGGATTTTCACATAACTCCGTCAATACGCCACCTGTTGATTTCGGATGCAAAAAGGCAATATTTAAACCTTCAGCTCCTTTGCGCGGTGTTGTGTCTATGCGTTGAATTGTATCCGGCATTTTGTTTAAAACATCGGATAAATTATCCACTTCATAAGCTATATGATGAAATCCCTCTCCCCTTTTTTCTATGAATTTACTTATAGGACCTTCCGAATCGGTAGACTCTAATAATTCTATTTTAACATCTCCTATCTTAAAAAAAGCAGTTTTCACTTTTTGGTCTTTCACTTCTTCTATAGCATAACATTTTAATCCTAATTGATTTTCATAAAATGCTATAGCACTATTTAAGTCCCTAACTGCTAATCCTATATGTTCAATACGTTTTAAATTCATACAATGTTCTTTTAAACTGATAATACAAGTAGTGTATCACCTTCGTAAACACTATCTCCTTTTGTTACAGCTATCTTCTTAACGATACCGTCTCTGTCCGATTCAATATCATTTTCCATTTTCATAGCCTCAATAACAAATATTTTTTGTCCTGCTTTAACATGCTCACCTTCTCTTACTAAAATATCGAAGGCAATGCCCGGAAGCGGTGATGTAATAACATAATCCTCTCCGCCCGGACTTACAACAGCTGCCGGTGCCGGTTTTTTCTCTTCTTTTGGTGCTAATGTTTCTGACTGTGGGATAGTTTTTTCTTCTTTTACTGGTGTAACTACCTCAACTTTATGCATAGGACTGGTTTTCGACGCTCCTACTTCTTCAACACTTACATTATAAGTAGTGCCATTAATGTTAATTCTGTATTCTTTCATGAAATATAATTATTTTTTATTAGGTGTTTTCTTAAAATTAAATGAACGATTAGCCCATGGTGAATGGATGGGATTACTTCTCAACCAAAAACCTTTTTCTTCGGTTTCGTGGTTACCCTCATTTAAATGAAGGTGAAATGCCATCGTAAGTGCCAATATTTCAGGGTCTATTCCATCATGAGCTGCAATTTCGGGCTGTGTAACAACAGGTGATTGTATAGAGTTTTCTTCTTTTTCTGCTATTTCTTTTTTCGGTTTACGTGTAAAAGCATAGATAATAACAACCACTACCAATATACCAACAATAACTAAAGTTGTTGTGTTGGATGTTGATGCCGTTAAATTTTCATCCGCTTCGACTGTTTGAAGTTGATTTACTGCCAAAGGTGTTGGAATCAATGATTTAACCCAAACACTATCACAAAATCCAATACTTACGCCGGCTTGCTGTTCACTTATAGTATAAGTACAACTATCTATTAATGCAGAGTTTGTTTTATCATAAATTGCAAAAAAAGCATTCCCATTATTCAATATCGATATATCATTCAACATAAAACTTAAACAATAAGCTGCTGACATTTCTACAGCTGCATCGGAATTATAAAGCAAGATGTAAGAATGAGCCGGAATAATAATCGAATCGGCAATAGTATATTTATCTATATTATTGGGGTCATTGGTGAAAAAATAATTGTTTAAATAAATATCGCTTTCATTCGGATTATAGATTTCTATCCAACTTAATAAACGAGGCGAGGTTGTGTCTGTAGTATGAATTAAAATTTCGTTAATTTGAAGTTTGTTTTCTTGTGAAAATCCTATTTTAACACTAATTAGAAAAAATAACAATAAAAATAATTTTCTCATCACAAAATAGATTGTTAATAATTAAGCTTTTATATTTAAAAAAAATCGTTTTTTAAAAAAGGCAAATATACAACAAATATCGATATAAACAAACACTTTTATCCGATAAAACAAAAACTATTTCACTTAATTTTATATTGATTGATAATCAATATGTATTTTGTTTATCTCAAAATATGCTATGCCGATTGTCATAGAAACAAAAAAAGTATATTTTTGCAAAAAAAATTATATGAAATAATAAAAACACAATAGTAGTCTGTGTTTTATAATGTTTTTTTCACCTTATTAAATTTTACACTAATCCTGCAAATCCCATAAAAGCAAGCGATAAAATACCTGCCGTTATGAGTGCTATTGGCACTCCTTGCATTCCTTTAGGAATATCAACAGTATCCATTTGCTCTCTAATTCCGGCAAAAATAACAATTGCCAAAGTAAAACCTACAGCTATTGAAATTGTATAAATAACACTATCAAAAATACTTGTAGGAAACTTTTGGGTAACAAGAATAGCAACTCCCAAAACAGCACAGTTAGTGGTAATTAATGGCAAAAATATCCCCAATGCTTGATACAAAGGTGGGCTGATTTTCTTTAAAATAATTTCTACCATTTGTACCAAAGCGGCAATTACCAATATAAATACAATTGTTTGCAAAAACAATATATTAAAAGGAATAAGTAGATATATATTGATAATGGAAGTTACCATTGTAGCCAATGTCATTACAAAAACAACTGCTGCACCCATACCTACAGCTGTGCTGATTTTATTAGAAACGCCTAAAAACGGACATATCCCTAAAAATTGTGCTAAAATTATATTGTTTACTAAAACAGCACCTATTATCATTAAAATATAATACATAGTCTATTTTTTTAATTGTTATTTATTTCGATTTTGCAACCATCTTACGGCAGCTATTGTAAAGCCAAAAACTATAAAAGCTCCGGGTGCCAATACAAAAATAAGTATGCCGTCAAAGGGAATAATTGTTTGTCCGAATAAAGTTCCACTTCCTAATAGTTCTCTGAAAAAGGCAATTATTGTAATGGCTATTGTAAAACCTATTCCCATTCCAATACCGTCAAGCATCGAATCGAAAACAGTATTTTTACTTGCAAAAGCCTCTGCCCTACCCAATACTATACAGTTCACAACGATTAAAGGGATAAAAATACCTAAACTCGCCGACAAGGCAGGGACAAAACCCTGTATCACCAAATCAACGATAGAAACAAATGTTGCTATTACTAATATATAAGATGGAATACGTACTTTATCCGGAATTACGTTTTTCAATAAAGATATCAAAGCATTAGACATCAACAATACAAAGGTGGTTGCCATTCCCATTCCTAAGGCATTAAAAATGGATGTTGTAACCGCCAATGACGGACAGGTACCTAATACTAAAACTAATGTAGGATTTTCTTTAATAAATCCATTTGTTAAAATTTTAATTTTGTTCATTTTTATTTTCTTTTATTGTTAAAAATGAATTATATGCTCTTTGAATTGCATCACAAAAAGCTCTTGAAGAAATGGTTGCCGCTGTAATGGCATCTACCTCTCCTCCATCTTTTTTTACTTTTAAATTAAATTTTCCGGGATTTTTTCCTTTAAATTGTAAAGGAAAATCCGATTTAGCTTTATCTATTTTATCGCCTAAGCCCGGTGTTTCATTAGCTTGTATCACTTCCGTTTCTACAATATTGCCTTTGGCATCAAAACCTACCATAATACTAAAAGTACCACTATAAGCCTTATCGGTATAAGTTTCAACTGCTGCACCGTAGAATTTTCCATTTTGATAAGCTACATATACAGTTACGGAATCTTTGTCTCCTTCTAATAAAACTTTTTGTGTTTTAATGTCTCCTTTAAAATCGGGTAACACTTTTGTGATTGCATTGTTTTTATTACTTTGTTGCGATTGTTCAATGGGTTTTTTAGTTACCATATAAACTACGCTCAAAGCTACTGCCGCTACACATGTAATAAGTGTCAGCGATATAATCAATTTTAGTAATGACGATTCTTTCTTTCCCATAACAACTACATTATTATTAAAGTTTTTAAATACTTTTTATTTTATGTGTCCCAAATCTTTTTGGTTTAAATCCTTTATTAATAAGAGGTACAAGTGCGTTCATTATTAATATGGCAAAAGAAACCCCTTCGGGATAAGACCCTGCCACACGAATAATAATCGTCAACACTCCACAGCCTATACCAAAAATAATTTTTCCCCAATTACTCATGGGCGATGTTACCATATCGGTAGCCATAAAAATAGCTCCCAATAACAAACCTCCCGACAGAATATGATAACTTGGCGGAATATATATGTTAGCATTTACAAGATGCAAGATAGCTGCAAAAACAAAAGCACTTCCGATAAAAGCTACCGGTATATGCCAAGATATTACTTTACGTATCAACATAAAAAGCCCTCCCGCTATGATAGCCAATGCAGCTACTTCTCCTAACGAACCTCCTCTTTCGCCTAAAAGCATTTGTGCATAAGTAGGCAGTGTGTCCATGAGTTGAAACACATCTTGTCCTTGAGCTATTCCTGTTTTAATCACACCCAATGGTGTAGCTCCCGTTGTAGCATCTGTAACAACCGAAGGCTGAGTGAACCAATAATGAGGTTTGGGCCATGTGGTCATTTGTTGAGGAAAGGAAATCAATAGAAAAACACGTCCTACCAGTGCCGGATTAAAAGGATTATTGCCAAGTCCTCCAAAGGTCATTTTAGCAACACCAATAGCGACTATTGCTCCAACAATAACCATCCAAATAGGCAGACTACTCGGCAAGTTAAACGCTAACAACAATCCCGTTATAACCGCCGAACCATCTAAAATAGTTGTTTTCCCTTTTAATAAAAACTTTTGAATCAGCCACTCGACAAATACGCAACTAAGCACCGAAACCAACGTAAGCACAATAGCATCTATTCCGAAAAATAGGAATGAAAATATCATAGTTGGAATGAGTGCAATAACTACCGTCCACATAATTTTCTTTACCGACTCGTCGGTATGAATATGCGGTGAACCTGAAAACTGTAATAATGCCATATCTTTTATTTTCTTAAATTCTAAGTATTATTTTGTATTACGTGCACGTATCATTGCTCCTGTTTTGTTTTTTCCTAAACGTATCCTGTCAAGCAAAGGACGAGCAGCAGGACAAGTATATTGACAGCTACCGCATTCAATACAATCCATCACGTGCATTTTTTCCATTTTTTCCCAATTGCTTTTTTCGGAAAGAGGTGCTAATAAGTAAGGCTCCAATCCCATAGGACACACATCAACACATTTAGCACAACGAATGCAATGATTGATTTCAGCACGTTTCCCTTCCTTATTATTAATAACCAAAATACATGAAAATCCTTTTGTAATATACGTATCCAAATTGGCAATTGCTTTCCCCATCATAGGACCTCCGCTTATCAGTTTTTCCGTATCTTCCGGAAGTCCGCCGTTTGCTTCAATAATTGATTGAATAGGTGTACCTAAACGCACTAAATAATTTTTTGGCTGTTTAACGGACTTTCCTGTATAGGTAACATAATTGGAAATTAAAGGTTTATTTTTTTGTACCGCCTCGTAAACCGCCAAAGCCGTATTTACATTATTGACAATACAACCTACATCTATGGGTAATTTTCCCGAAGGCACTTCACGTTTCGTTATTGCTTTTATCAATTGTTTTTCGGCTCCTTGCGGATATTTTGTCCGTAAAGTATGTATTTTAATTCCTTTAAACGACTTGGCAACTTCTTTTAAATGATTGATAACATCAGCTTTATTATGCTCTACCCCAATGTGAACTGTCGGTAATGAAAGTATATCTCTCAAGATACAAGCTCCTATTAACAACTCTTCTGTGCGTTCCATCATCACTCGGTGATCTATCGTGATATAAGGTTCACATTCAGCAGCATTGATAATCATATACTCCGCTTTTTTACCTTGAGGAATTAAAAACTTGACATGTGTCGGGAAACAAGCTCCGCCAAGTCCTACGATTCCTTTTTCTTTTATTTTTTCAACTATTTGCGAAGGCGAAAGCGTGATTTCTCTTTTAATATCTGCTGTCAAATCTATATCTTGCTCCCATTCATCTCCCTCTACATCAATAACAATAGCCGTTTTTTTAATGCCCGACAAATCAGCAACTAAATCTACTTTATTAACAGTCCCCGAATAAGGCGAATGCAAGTTAGCAGAAATAAAAGCATCGCCTCTGGCGATTAGTTGCCCTACTTTTACTTTATCTCCCTTCTCTACCACTACGGTAGAAGGCGCACCTAAATGTTGTGTGGCAAATAAAACCGCTTGCTGCGGTAAAGGGAACACTTCAATCGAAGATTGATGTGCAAACTTATTGTCGTCAGGATGAACACCACCTAATTTAAATGTTTTCAAGCTATTACAATTTTATAAATACAAAAATTTCATTTTGCAAATGTATACAAAATTATTGGAATGAAAAACAGTTGAAAATATTTTTAAAAAATATTAATAGATAGTTTACATAAAACAGCTATTTTTACACGAAAGAATCTATATGAAAATCATTTAATATTAACAATTTACAGATGAAAAACAAAAAAGAATAAGACAAAAAAGTGAAAAGTGAAAAACAAAAAGTGAAAATTAATCTACTATTAACTCAAAAAAAAGATTACTTTTGCAAAAATCATTCTAAGATGAACAAAAATTTGTTATATATCGCTTTGCGTTGGGGGGCTATTATAGGAATATTACAAATAATTTCTATTTGTTTGCAAGTTTATTTCTTTCAAGATGCATTATCCTCCCTTACTAAAGGAACCAAAATAGCCACTTTATTAATCTCATTTTGCTTTATCTATTGTGCTATTTATGAGTATAAAAAAACTTTTGACTCATCAAAACCTTTTCCCTTGCTGCATGCTGTTTATGTAGGAGTATTGGCATCTTTATTTTTTACTGTTATTTTTATACTCCTTTTCTTTTTAGTTAAACTTATTGACTCTTCTAATCCCATATTCGTTATAAATGCACAATTAATAAATGATCTTCAATATCTTAATCTTTATTTTTTTGCTGTAGCTATCATTTTAGCTGTTTTTATGCAACGAAAAGAAGAAGACACGGAACATTCAAATAATGAAAATAAATAATACGCTATGGATATTTCAGTTGTAATTCCTTTATTGAACGAAGAAGAATCCTTGCCCGAATTAGCGCAATGGATAAAAAAAGTAATGGACCAAAATAATTTTTCGTATGAAATTTTATTTATTGACGATGGCAGCAGCGATAATTCGTGGAAAGTCATAGAAGACTTAGGCAAAGAAAACTCAAACATTAAAGGCATACGTTTTCAAAGAAATTATGGAAAATCGGCAGCTTTAAATGTAGGCTTTGAAGCAACGCAAGGCAATGTTGTTATTACTATGGATGCCGATTTGCAAGACAGCCCCGATGAAATTCCGGAACTCTATAAAATGATAAAAGAAGAAGGTTACGATTTGGTTTCCGGCTGGAAAAAAGTGAGATATGATTCAAAATGGGCTAAAAACATCCCTTCAAAATTCTTCAATTGGACAACTCGCAAAATATCAAAAATCAAACTACATGATTTTAATTGCGGATTAAAAGCCTATCATTCGGATGTGGTAAAAACTATTGAGGTTTATGGTGAAATGCATCGTTATATTCCCGTCATAGCAAAATGGGCTGGTTTTCTTCGTATTGGCGAAAAAGTCGTTATTCATCAAAAAAGAAAATACGGAACAACAAAATTTGGTTGGAACCGCTTTATTAATGGATATTTGGATTTAATATCCATTATGTTTGTCTCTAAATTCGGAAAAAAACCTATGCACTTTTTTGGCGTAGGAGGCACTTTATCTTTTTTTATAGGTTTCGTCATAACAATATGGCTCATTATTCAAAAATTAATCAATATGGCTTACAACATACCCTACTACCGACAAGTAACCGACCAACCATTGTTTTATTTAGCACTATTAGCAATGATAATTGGTGTTCAATTGTTTCTAACAGGATTTTTAGGCGAAATGATTTCAAGAAATTCACCTGAAAGAAACAAATACATTATTCGAGCTAAAAACAACTTCTAATGGAAGAAACGATTTTTTCAATAGAAGAACATCATTGGCATGTTATTCTAAATCCCAATGCTTTATCTAAAAAAAACTTAAGCTATTTTGGCTCTATCAAACAAAAACTTAACGAATTAAAACTGACTTATACGGCACACGTTGCCGAATCGTGCAATTCCGGAATCGAAACCGTAAAAAAACTTTGTTTACAAGGTGCAAGACACTTTATCGCTGTCGGTGGCGATGGGACTATCAACGAGGTGATTAACGGCATATTTTATTCCGAAATCCCAAGCAAAGAAGTATATGTAGCTGTCATTCCTATTGGCACAGGCAACGATTGGGCACGCACACACAATTATCCTGCTCACTATTTAAACGCAATGGACAAAATAAGCGAAGCTCGTTTCATACAACATGATATCGGCTTAGTTGAAACAATTAATAATAACTCAACTACTCATAAACGTTATTTTATTAATATTGCAGGCTTTGGGTTTGATTCCGCCGTCATACGGGAAGTAAACAAAAACAAATCAAAAGTATTTTCTAAAACAGTGTATTTATTAAGTTTACTAAAAATTTTGTTTACCTATAAAGCTATCCGATTAACAATAAAAACAGCCGATACTTCTTTAACCGAAGATATATTTACCATTGCTGTCGGAATATGCCAATACAATGGAAATGGTATGCGACAAGTTCCAACGGCAAACCCTGTAGATGGAAAATTCGATATAGCCATTATAAAAAAAATATCGCCTTTCAAAGTCATCGCCAACATCAAAAGGCTGTATGACGGTTCTCATCTGCAAGTAGTCAAAGAAGCTATAAGTTTACAATCCGACACTGTTACTATCACAGCTACACCTCATTGTGTAGGTGAAGTTGAAGGTGAATTATTAGCGATAGGCGATTATCGCATCTCAATTTTACCATCGTCTATTAATATTATGTCAATGAATAAAAACTGGTGGATATGAAAAAATTTTATTTAACATTATTTTTCACTTACTTTTTAACAGTATTTTCTTTTTCTCAAAACATCAATTTTGAAAAAGACAGTATTGCATTATTAGAAATGCAGCCCGTCAGCATAACACAATTAGAAATCCCTTATTGCAATCAGGAAGATGTTATTTCTCACACCGGATTTTCGCTCCTCTATAGCAATCAACACAAACAAGCTCATTGGGTAGCTTACCAATTGACAAAGGAAAAAACTGCCAAAGCAGTAGAAAGAGGCAGTTCGTTTCGTCCTGATCCTAAGGTCAGTACCGGAACAGCTAATAACAATGACTATAAAGGCAGCGGCTACGATAGAGGACATTTAGCCCCTGCGGCAGACATGGCATGGTCGTCTAAAAGTATGAAATCTTCTTTTTATTACAGTAATATTAGCCCACAAGTTCCTGATTTTAATAGAGGTATTTGGAAAAAATTAGAAGCATTAATACGTACATGGGCTACCGACAACGACACCATTTATGTTATTACAGGTCCTATTTTAGAAGAGCAATTGCCAACAATAGGGAAAAACAAAGTATCGGTTCCAGCTGCCTACTACAAAGTAATACTCGATTATACTCTTCCTACTATTAAAGCTATCGCATTTATTATTCCCAATGAAAAAAGCAATTTACCGCTTACACATTATGTGGTAAGTGTTGATGAAGTAGAAAAAATTACCGAAATTGATTTTTTTCACCGTCTCCCCGACGAGCAAGAAGCAATCATAGAAAGAACTGTTTGCAAATCTTTATGGTCGTGGTAGTTGGTGTTTTAAATAGCTTTTAAACTTAAATCAAGACTTTTCGCTTTATTGGTCAATGCTCCAACCGAAATAAAATCAACACCTGTTTTAGCATACGCTAAAATCGTTTCTTCTGTGATATTTCCGGATGCTTCTGTTTCATAACGCTTATTGACCAATGCTACAGCTTCTTTCACTTTTTCGGGGGTAAAATTATCGAACATTATACGGAAAAATCCACCTAAACGCAAAGCTTCTTTTACTTCTTCTATGCTTCGTGTTTCAATTTCTATTTTAAGATTCAGTCCTTTTTCTTTCAGGTAATAATTGGTTTTTTCTAAGGCATTTTTCAATCCTCCTGCAAAATCAATATGATTATCTTTGAGCATAATCATATCGTACAAACCCATACGATGATTACAGCCACCACCAATTTTTACCGCCATTTTTTCTAATATTCTAAAATTGGGCGTTGTTTTTCTTGTATCTAACAAGCGGGCTCCTGTTCCGGCAATGAGTGAATTATAATAAGCCGTTTTAGTAGCAATACCACTCATTCGCTGCATGATGTTTAAGACAAGACGCTCTGCCGTTAAAATGGATTGTACTTTTCCACTTACAATAAATACAATATCTCCTTTTTTTATTTTTTCTCCATCGTGTATGCGAATTTCCATTTTCAAATTTTCATCCACAATAGAAAAAACTTTTTCAGCAACCTCTACGCCTGCAATAATTCCATTTTCTTTCACTATTAATTGAGAACTCCCTATGATATTGGGTAGAATGGATAGTAAAGACGAGTGATCACAGTCTCCAACATCTTCTTGTAAAGCGTTTAGGATTATTTTCTCGATTGACATTGTTTGTTTTTCGATATTTTTAGTTCATAAATTCGTTCGCGTTTTGCAAAAGTATTATCTTTTTTAATCAGATAATATATCCTATATTTACAACCATAAATAGCAGTATAAGTGGCTATAACAAATTCAGAATTATCTTTCGTTATTCCTTCTTGATTAATTTCAAATGCTTTAGGTGGGTTTTTAGCAAAAAAATCCGATAAAATTGATTCGGCTTGTGAACGACTATACGTACCTTCTACGCATTCATAACACATATTGACCATTTCGTTCAAAAAAGGTGATAGTAAACTTGCTTTCCCTTTTATAAAAGCGTCTTTCACCTCTGATTTGATAGAACTTTCCATAAAGAATATACTTCCTGTGGAAATAATAAAAACAAATAAAAGCAAAAAAGAATATTGATATCTTTTCATAATTATTATAGCAAAATAACATAGAAAACAATACAAAAACCAAACCAAATTTGCTTACTCCACTAAAAACTCTTCTTCAATTGTCCAATTTGGTTTAATATCAATAGGTTTTGAAAAATAAATTATTTTCTCAGGTTGTTGTTTTTCCAAATATTTTCCCGTATCCCATTTATTATTACGATTGCTATCAATAATAATCCGAATTTTATATTTTCCAGCATCTAAAAACTCATATATAATCGTAGTATCGCTATTTATTGTATGTTCTTTTATAATTTCTTCTTTTTCATTAATAAGCTGAACAATATGATTATCGCTTATTGTTAATTGGTAAGAAATACGAAATTCTCCGTAATCTTTCGGAATTTTTGTTTTAAACATTACATCCATCGTGTCATTATAGGTGCCGAAATAAGAAATAAAAACAGAATCGTTACAAAATAAACGATAATTTTTATTATATTTCCACTGATAATCAACAACTAAATTAGTGTACAAACTGTCTTCAAAATAAATAATAGGCGATAAAGTATCATAAACATCAATTTCTACAATGGAATCGTTGTCGTTGGTATCTTTTAAAACAATTTGCCTTTTATCTTTCAGCAATTCTAACAATTGAATTTGTTTCAAATCCACTTCTTTGACCGGATAATCAAATGTTATCAGCAAACGTTTATTGATTTCTCCTTGGTGTAAAACAGTGGGATTAAAAGTGTTGCGTTTAACATCGGTTGTATCCCTTCTTTTACGTTGAAAAGCAGCTTGTTTTTTTGCTGACGGATTAAAAGTTACGGTATCAAATACTTTATCGTTAGCCATAACTATAAAATCAATTTCCTCATTAATTGTATCTTTAAAATAGACATCTACTGTGTCTTTGGTTTTATTCAATCTCCATAAATAAGCATCGTTGCCGATGGACTGTAAAGGCAATAATTGAAATTGGTCAATAGGTGAGGAAAATATAAAGTGATGATAATTATCTTTCACTAAGGTTCTTCGTAAAAATTTTAAAGTAGTATCTTTTTCCATAAAAAGAAACAATTCTATTTTATTAGAATCAATAAATTCTTTATCAATTACTTCAACACTATCCACTAATATCATTGGAACTTCATAAGAAGTAGGAAAGGCATCGTAAAAAGCAATCTCTTCATCGGGAAGGTCGAATTGTTTATTAAAATTATTGTCTTTTAAAGCAAATATCAAAAAAGAGCGTTTTGGCAAATGATGAAATTCAAAGTTTCCTTTGCTATCGGTATAGGTGTAATAAACGGGTCTTTCAATAATAGGTGCCGAATCGTTTGTAGATTCGTATAACATAATCGCTATTTTGCTCTTAGGTTCCATTGTATAAGCATCTTTCAAAACACCTGCTAACATACACGAATCCATAGCGTTACCTGTAGAAAAAACAAATTTATCCGACAGCAACATATTTCCTTCCGTAATATCTTTGACGGCTTCAGCTAAAATAATGGTATAAGTTGTATTGGAATCTAATTTTTCTTTAAATTTAATTATCAATGACTTTCCCTTAATATAATAATCGGGATTTTCATTCAAGGAAGGTGTGATGATAATATTTTCGATAGGAGAAGCCAAAGAAAAATACTCGTTGAAACGAAGCTTTATTTCTTTTCCCTTAAAATTTTTGGTGTAATTTTCGGGTTTTGTTGCTAAAATAAATGGAGGCTGAATGTCTTTATCTCCACCTGTAAGTGTTGCATGGCTTGCACAAGAAAACACTAACACACAAGCAATTACTGTAAACGCTAACGACAATAAATAAGCTGATATTTTCTTATGGTATCTCATACTGCAAAAATACCTTTTTTATATGCACAAAAACAAAAAACAAATCACTATTGATTAAAAATAAAGAGAATTTTAAATTTCAACAAAAAAACGCCTACTATTCAATAGGCGTTATCTACTTAATCACAAAAATAATCTTTTTTACTTGATTACTTTAAGTTCTTTTCCTATTTTAATAAAAGCATTCACAGCTTTATCAAGATGTTCTTTTTCATGAACTGCCGAAAGTTGAACGCGTATACGTGCTTGATCTTTCGGTACTATAGGGAAACTAAATCCTATTACATAAACACCTTCTTCTAACAGTTTATCGGCAAATTGACCTGCCAAAGCTGCATCATATAACATAACCGCACAAATCGCCGATTGCGTATCTTTAATATCAAAACCTGCCGCTTTCATTTTAGCAATAAAATATTCGGTGTTAGCATGCAGTTTATCTTGCAATTCGTTGGTTTCGTCCATCATTTCAAACATGCGAACGCCGGCAGCTGCTACCATAGGCGGAATAGAATTAGAGAACAAATAAGGACGTGAACGTTGGCGTAATATTTCAATAATTTCTTTTTTCCCTGTCGTAAAACCACCAATTGCTCCACCAAAAGCCTTACCTAATGTTCCTGTAATGATTTCTACCTTTCCTCTACAATTATAAAGTTCAGTAACTCCTCTACCCGTCTTTCCAACTACTCCCGCCGAATGACTTTCGTCTACCATAATCATAGCTCCGTATTTTTCAGCTAATTTGATTATTTCCGTTAAAGGTGCTACATTGCCATCCATCGAAAATACGCCATCGGTAGCTATTAATCGAAAACGGCATTTTTGAGCATCTTGCAATTGTTTTTCTAAATCAGCCATATCGGCATTTTTATAACGGAAACGTTGTGCTTTACATAATCTTACTCCGTCAATAATAGAAGCATGATTCAACGAGTCGGATAAAATAGCGTCTTCATCTGTTAATATGGTTTCGAAAAGACCTGTATTAGCATCAAAACATGAAGCGTACAATATAGCATCTTCGGTTCCGAAAAAATTGGCTATTTTTTCTTCTAATTTTTTATGCAAATCGGAAGTTCCGCAAATAAATCGTACCGAAGCCATTCCATAAGCTCGTTCTTTAAGCGTTTTAATGGCTGCATCAACTAACTGGGAACTATTGGCTAATCCCAAATAGTTATTGGCACAAAAATTTAAAACTTCTTTACCCGTATTGACTTTAATTTTTGAATATTGAGGCGAAACCAATATACGTTCACTTTTATAAGTTCCTGCCGCTTTAATATCTTCTATCTGGTTTTTTAAATGCTTTTGAAATTCTTTATACATATTTATATTTTTTTAGATAAATGAGTAAAATAATCTAAATGCAAAAATACACAAAATTTAGGTAATAGGCATGAAAATACTTTTTTATTTTTATAAAAAAATAATCAATAAAAAACAAGAAGTGATAAACAAAAGCTAAACTACTCTTTAATAAACTGTTTACTTGTAATCAATTTATCATTAACCAACACATTAATAAAATAAGAACCTTTAGCGTATTTGGCTACATTTAATTGATAGCTATCACCACTAACAATAGCTCTTTCTATTTCTTTTCCCGTATAATCATATACGAAGATTGTGGCATTGATTGCTTGTTCAAAAGATAGCTTCAAATTATCTTTTGCCGGATTAGGCGAAACAATTATTACTGTTTCCGGCATCATTAGCTCTCTTACATTTTGTTCATAACCAAAAGCTACATCATCTATATAGAGCGTACTTCCGTCTTGTCCTTTGCACTGCATGAGCGTTTCTATACTTGTAAAGTCATAACCTGCACTCGCAGCAAAAACAACAACTATCGAATCGGGTGTTGACTGCTGACTGTAATCAATAGAAATATTAAACTGTGTCCAAGCATTAACATCGCTGTATATCACCATTTTTCCACCTCCTATTTTAGTTCCTCCCTTTTTTAGAAAAACCTCTATGGCTGCCGAATCGCCTTTTACTAATTGGCATTTATACCAACCTGTAAATTGCAAAGGCTTATGCGTAAATGGCTTTCCCATAATACAATCCATACCTATAAAATCGATGTGTAAAGTTGCCGCTGCTCCCGGTAAAAATAATTTTTCACCAAAAGTCATTGTGTTTGATACTAACTTCAAAGCATAATTTCCATCAATAGCATCTTCGGTACGAAAAGCAGTTAAAGGTGCATCGCCTTGATCACCACTCAGTTCGTGTAGCTGATTCAGCGTAGAGAGAAAATAATCGTCTTTAAAATCCCAATAATCGGTTTTTCCAGGATTAGGATTGGTGAAAAATTCCCAATTTTTTTCAAAACTTCCATCCGGAAAAGTTTGTGCACATAAAGTGAAACTTGCTGTTAGGGCTAAGCCTATTAAAATATTTTTATTCATGACTTTTAAATTTATATTTTGTTAAGTATTTATTTTTCGTTTAGAGAAAAAAGGTTCTCCCTCTGTAAATTTATATATTATCTGAAAAGTTGTCATCCGTGGCGGTTCCGGACACATTGGACGTAAAGAATATTCTTTGTTAAATAAATTATTCGCTATGACAGAAAATTTTAAATTCAATACCTCAACTCCTACACGCATAGCAAAAACCCATGTCCCTTTATTATGATTTTGACGGTAAGTCTCTAATCCGTCAAATGGGAAAGGATAGTTTGAATTTCGAACATTGCGTGGTGCAATAGACGAGTAACGGTCTAATTCATAAAAGAATTTATCAACGTTTTTCATCAAACTATAGAATTGAGAAGAGAATCCTATCGTGAACATATTATAAATTTTGAAGTCTAAATCCGCTTTTAAAATATGTTCTATTCTGTATTTCATAATAAAACCTGTGGTATCGCTTGAAGTATTCATATAGGTATAGGCTTTTGTGTCGGTTTCGGTAAATACAAAACCCGTATCCAATACTTTGGGATTGGTGTATGCATAATTAAACACCAAAATATATTTTATCCATTTCCCCATTTTCCCTTCTCCTCCGATATTCATATCTACGCCCGCAATACGAGCCGGACCAGTATTAAAAAACTTAAACCCATAGCGTTTCAACGGATTCAATTCTTGTTCTCGTGTCAACCAAGGTCCTAAGAAAAACTCCACGTAATTATTATAACGTTGATAATAGCCTGCTATATCAATATATCCTTTGAAATTTAACATTTTAAACATTTGTTGAATACCTAATTCCACATTCCAACTTGTTTCGGATTTCAAGTCGGGATTAGGATAAAAACCGTAATTTCCTACTTTGGTTGTAAGGTATCGTTCACCTATACTAGGAAAACGATAACCCATTCCAAAAGAGGCACGAATAAATGTAAAAGTTTTCTCAATATTATAATTAATCCCGGCTCTAAAAACAGGCTTCCCTTCCACATAGTTTTGAGATGCCGTATCTTTTAGAAAATAACCAAATTGTTCAAATATTTGATAGTATTCATAACGACCTCCTCCTAATACTATTAGATTTTGTTTTTTCAAAAAACGTTTTTCCAACTGTACATAAATAGCAGCATTAGCCGAATAATTTGGTTTTAAGACCTCGTTTGTATCCTTTTTTATACCTGCAAAAACATTCCCCTTCGATTGAGCAAATTGCCCAACTAAACCGGTATATAACTGCAAATTTCCTAATTTTTTAAAATTTTTAGCAAATTGATAATCCAAATAATACATTTTTGATTTGCTATCCTGATTATTAGTAGCCCAATTATCGCTGTACATCATACGAGATTTAAGAGAATGGGAAGCACCGTTTTTTGCAAAATATTTAAAATAAGGATCTACAAAAAACATAAAATCAATAACTTCAGTTAATGAATTAGGATATGTTCTATACATGCCGCTATCTGCATCTAACCAAAAATGTGTCATTGCATGCTGCGAATAGAGCAAATTGCCATTAATTCCCGCAAAAACTCCTTCTTTTTTAAAACGATAACGTGTCCCAAAATTAAATCGCAAACGTTCTTCTTTTACAATTTTTTTGTACAAGTCAGAGTTTTTAAGAGTTTTACTTACCGGCAATTCTCGCCCTACAAAACCGTCATCATGAGCATATTCGGCACTTAATACCAAATCAAATTTATTGATTTTTCGAGCATGAGAAATATTAGCTCCATACGTTAAAGGGATTTTTCCATTAGGCCAACTACAACGATAATCTGCTTGAGGACGACTATAAAAACCATTGTACACTATAGCTTTCGTTTGCGGCTTACCTTTTGGATAAGCTGTGCGTACATTGATAGCACCCGTGATAGCAGATGAACCATACAAGACAGAAGCAGCTCCCTTAAGCACTTCTATTTGTTCTATGTTTTCCATTGGAATAAGATTCCATGCCGGACGACCTGCATCAACACGCAATACAGGCATTTCGTCCATCATAATCATCACACGACTTCCCATTCCTGAACTGAAACCACTCCCGCCTCGCATTTGGGGTTCATTATCCACTACTATTAATCCTCCCACTTGGTCGAAAGCATTATTTAAAGTAGTAATATTGTTATCTTCTATTTTACGCTGTGGCACATAGGCTACAGAAGACGTCGATTCATCTTTTTTAATATCATAACGTTTTTCAACAACAGCAACTTCTTCTAACAGAGTATTATCCGGTTTTAAATACACATCAAGCGTTATCACTTTAGAATCTTTAAATGAAATTGTTTTCGTTTGTGTTTGATAACCGACAAAATGAAATTGCACATTGCATTCTACAGAATGTAACTCAAGATAATATTTTCCTTGATAATCAGAAGCCGTTCCTTTATTATTGTCGCAATCGGGTAGCACATGCGCCAAAGGCAATGTTAGATTTTTTTCTTCAGCATCGTATATTGTTCCCTTTAATATATACGTTTGTGCATAAGTAGAAAACGAGAGAAAAACTAAAAGAAAAAATTGAAACTTTCGCAATGTATTAGAAAAAAATGAAATCATATAATCGTCCTCTAAAAATTATTGATTAAACAAGTGATTTTATATTTTAAGTAATACCATAAAAAAATGGATTTTTATTTCTTAATATTTAATTATTTTCACCATTTGAGGTAGTTGATTTTGTAAAATCACTTTTAAGACATACACTCCTTTCGGCAAACTACTAATATCCAACGATGTATTAAACGAATTAACTACATTCGTCTTCAATAG
The DNA here is from genome assembly GCA_012519525.1 of Bacteroidales bacterium. Lineage (GTDB taxonomy): Bacteria > Bacteroidota > Bacteroidia > Bacteroidales > WCHB1-69 > UBA5266. The sequence continues at coordinate 19,508 of JAAYQB010000018.1, forward strand.
TTTTCCGCATGCATCATAGAATTGAACACTTTCTATCATGGTATTATCAGTATTTGTTTTAACGTATATAATATTTTGAGTAGGATTAGGATAAACGATGAAATGCTCTGAGTAATCAATATCTTCAATTGCATTAGCATATACAAAATTAACACGATAAGTAGCACTTGTTATCCCGTCTTCTGCAACTATATCAATTTGAGTTTGTCCCGGGATAGAAGTTGCATCCGTAATTTCATACATTGCATTGCTATCTTGAGGCTGAACTGTAACTAATGGAATTCCCTTATAATCAAAAGGCAACTCATATTTATAGTTTTTTATCTCCGAATCAAATGTAGTAATTGCTTTCCCATCAACTTTTATCCACGATAAAAGAGCATTATTATTGGCAGCAGAAGAAAAAGTAAGAATGTATATTAAGGAATCTATTTCATTTACAGCCAACACTTTTATTTTAACCGTATCTGTAATTGCAATTGCTTGCGATATGCTTACATTTGCCCGACTATCTTCGGGCTCAGCGGTAATAATGGGTAATTCATTACTACCATAAGGTAAGACGTAATGATACGTTAAAGTTTCTTTATCAAAGCCTTCTATTAATGTATCATTAATATTTAATTTTGCTAAATAAGCATTATCCCCTGCTTCAATAGAAAAATGAATACGATAAACCATCGTAATACTTGTATCGCCTGCCTTTACAAGAATAACAGCAGTTGATGGATATTGATTTATTTGTGTTATTTCTACCTTTGCATCGGGTTCAACAGCAATAGCTTCAACCAATGGAATGTGAGTTGTCCCATATTCATATTCTATAAAATACTCAAGCGTATCAGGATGAAAATTCATAACAGTTACACTATCAACCATTAAGTCGGAAAGATGAGCATCAACAGATAGTGCTACCGTAAATATTACCTTATATGTTTTAACATCGGTATTATCCCATGCTTTCACTATTAAACTAATTTCTCCATTCGGACTTGCTGCTGCTACGGTATCCACTTCACAGCGATTATCTATTAATGTATAATTTAAGGTCGGAATAGCTGTCGTAGTTATCGGTAATGTAACATAATAAACTGTATCAGCTGAGTCGAATGTCGGAATACTATAGGTGTTTCCTTCTATGTTGTAAGATAGAGATTGCAACATCGTATTAGCGCCTTGTACAAATTGCACTGTATATGTCCGTACGTGTATGCCATCTTCTGCAATTACTCTTATTTGTGCTTGACCAAAATACGTCCCCGATTGTGTTAGCTGAACAGAAGATAAACTCCATGATGCAACAGCATTAACAATAGGTAATTGATTCGTATTCCATGGTAAAATAACGGTGTATTGCAAACTGTCTTTATGGAAAGAAGACAAAGGATTTCCGTTAACATACAATGTGTCTAAACAAGTATTATCAGAAACTAAACGATTGAAAATAACCGTATAAACATTACTGTCAAGCATATTTTCCGCTTTTACTTTAATAATAGCCGTATCATTCACATGAAGAGGTGTTCTTACAATTTGAGCTATAGCTCTTACATCTGTTAATGTATAAGTAATTGTGCTAGGAATTTGCATTGTTTCCGGTTTTAAATACACCATATAATTATATTTATTGCATGCAAACTCTCTCACAACAGAGTCAACACTACCCAATTTATAACCAATTGATTGCAAACTTGCAACAGGTGATAATTGACGTGTAAAACGGATGACATATCGAAGCGTATGAATACTATCTTCAGCCAACACAGTAATGACAGCTGAATCATTGACCGTCATAGCTTGTTTAATTGTAACATGGGCAGCTGCCGACTGCGCGTTTGCACCAACAATAGGAGGAATTAAACTATCATAATGCAAGGTAATGTAATAATTATTTGTATCTGCATGAAAATTAGATAAATTTACATTATTAATTGTTATTGAAGCTAAAGCTGCATTGGTTGATATTTCTACGCTAAAATAAACATAATAAGTTTTAACAATAGAATCGCTTGCTGAAGTAACTACTATTTTTCCCGTATCGTTAGGCGATTTCGGTTGCGTTACGGTTATTTTCGAATTAGTATCTGCTTTTTGCCAAGTCAATACAGGCGTATACGTTGTCAATGAAGGTAGGGAAACATAATAAGACATTGTATCTTTATGAAATCCACTTATTAAATAAGGTGTATTGTTTAATTTATACCCTATTTCCAAAAGATCTGCATTATTTGACAAATTCAATGTTAAATAAATTCGATAACTTTTAGTGTAAGTTGTATCTTCGGCTTTAACAGTAATAACAATCACTCCGGGAATACTTTGAGGATAGCTGATAGCTATAGAAGCAGCCGTATCAACGGATTTTGCGGTAACTACTGGTGCAACCGCCGTATCCAATCCTACATAATAATTTAAAGTTGACGCATTAAAACCGGCTAACAGCGTATCATTGAGTTTTAACCAACTTAAATTAGCATTGGTATCAAGTGCTACTTTAAAAATAATCCGATAGTTTTTGGTAGTAATTCCATCTTCAGCTATAACATTAACAAAAGCCGTATCATTAGGTTCTATTGCTTGCATATAAACAATGTGAGCATTCGTATCTTGCAACAATGCCATTACCGTCGGAACACTGAGAGTTTTAGGCGGAAATACTATTGTATAGCTATAAACAGTATCTACAAAAGTAGTTATTGGGTAAGTAGTGCTATTAATCTTATAAGATAAAGCAGATAGGAAAGCATTCGTGTTTTTTGCTACTGTAAAATAAATAGAATAAGTTTTCACAAAATTAGTATCTTCTGCTATCACTTTTACTTGACCGTAACCGGGCAAAACCGCAGGTTGGGTTATCTGTACTTGAGCTGTAGCCCAAGCTGCTGTAGCCGAAAGTGTAGCACTAATTGTCCCATAGGCTAATTCAACATTGTAATGCAAAGTGTCGGCATGAAAATTAGCCAAAGAAATTCCATTATATTTTATGCTACTTGCTGACGCATTGGTCGATAATGCTACTGTAAAATAAACAGTGTAAGTTCTTGTAGTAATACCATCTTCGGCAGTAACAAGCACAGTAGCAGTACCGGGAAGCGAAGAGGCTTGCGTAACTGAAGGAATTAAACCTTCCCATTGTGCTTTAGCCGTAACAAAAGGTGCTATAAGTGTCCCTGTATTTAAAACTACATGATAATTTAACGTATCTTGATGAAAATTAGGAATATTTATTCCATCATACTTCAAGCTATCTAATTTTGCATTATCAGATAATCCTACCGTAAAATTAATAGTATACACAGTCGTATCCCCATTTTCAGCTTTCAACCTTATAAAAGCTTTTCCATTAAGAGAAGTTGGTTGCACTATACTAAGAATTCTTGCACCGGTATCTGAAATTGTAGTATAATTAATAAAAGGTATAGAATCCGTTCCCGGCGGCAAAGTAATGTTATAGGTTTTAGTTGTATCTACAAAATTAGGAATCAATATAGTGTCTAACCTATTCAAAGTATAACCAATGTTTGAAAGTAAATTATTGGGAGACTTAAAAATAAAATAATTAATAGTATATATTTTTTGTGTAATATTGTCTTCTGCCAAAATAGTTATTACAGAACGGGCACTATCTATTCCATTATTTATTCCTCTATAGAGAATAATTGTATCGCTTACATCACTCACTTCGGTAGTATAAGTTATAGTAGGAAAATTATTAGGATTAGTTCCTCTTGGAAACACTATATTATAATTGAATGTCCCCTTAGAAAAACCGCTAATAGTAGTTCCATTCATTTTAATATCTGTTAGCCAAGCACTATAAATCAATTCTAAATCATCAATAGAAAGAGAATCTCCGGCTGAACCGCCTCCGGGAATTGAGTTAGTTGAAAAAGTAATTAAAATATAATTGCGTGTAGAGCTTCCATTGTACACAAAAGGCACTTTTTTTTGTACCCATACACAGCCGCCTGCTGTTGTCCCTGTTCGCTCAAAATTGGTTTCAGCTTTTGCCGCATACGCGCTAGTCGTACTTGCATCATTAGGATCTTTAAAATCCGTATTACCATGAATAATAGCATTAATTCTTGCATTGCTTGTAGAGCTTGAAGCCCAATACTTTACCCATACATACAAAGAATCGGGAGATGCAGTAAAGGGTTGACTAAAAGCTGTATCGGAACGCTTTGTATAATTATAATTACTTGTACTACTTGCTGATGTACTTCCAATGTAAATTTGTCCCAAAGTCATATTGCCGTTAGCAACAACACCCACGACAGAAGTAGAATAAATGGTTAAATAATAACTTCCGGTGCCATTCGTACGATGACCTGCGACTTTGTAATGATGTGGTTGTTTTGCAGAAGAACAAGCTATACCTCCTATTAATCCTCCTATTGCACAATTTGCTGTGGCAAAAGAATTCCAGTTAACCGGTTCGGCATTGTTGGCTGTTCCATCCCAAGCCTCAAAATTGGCATTTGGAATTTGATACGGTTGAGAGTGTACTTTTACATTAATAGCTCCAGCTATTATTACTGCAAGTATGCAGCTAAATACTTTTTTCATTTTTTGAATATTTAATTTTTAAAACAGATTTAGTAATTGCAAATGTATATTATTTTTCTATTCAATATAAGTTTTTTTGCAAAAAAAATATAACTCAATGTATTTCTGTGCGTTTTTTTTATTTTATTAATATTTTTACTTTAAATTTTTAAATAAAAACATCTTTTTTTTCATTTTAAAACGTACAAAATAGCATCAAAAATCAATCATCCATTATTTTTTCAAAAAAACGTAAAACCTATTTTATTTTTTTTATAAATACTTGCATTTTATATGTATTTTTTTTATACCTTTGCATTTCTAAAAAAATATCATTAATAATAAAAAAAAGAGGTGTAATTTTATGATTGTTGTTCCAGTTAAAGATGGTGAAAACGTGGAAAGAGCGTTAAAGAAATTAAAAAGAAAATTTGACAAGACAGGTGTATTAAAAGAACTACGCGAACGCCAAAAATTTACCAAAAAGTCTGTGAAAAGACGAGAACAAGTCAAAAAAGCTATTTATATTCAAAAATTGAAAGATCAAGTAGACGAATAATTTTTGTTTAAAAATAATTGTTTTCATAAAAAAAAGTGTTACTTTTGAATTTGGAAGTAATACTTTTTTTTATGGATTGGATTGACGATTTTTTGACTTATATTTCTACTGAAAAACGATTTTCACAACACACAATTACAGCATATCAAACTGATTTAAACCAATTTGATTTATTTGTAAAAAATGAAATGGGATTTTCATCTATCAAAGAGGTGAATTTTCAAGCAATTCGTTCTTGGATATTTTTTCTTTTAGAAAATGAAAATACTGCCAGAAGTGTCAACAGAAAAATATCTACTTTAAAAACTTTTTATAAATTTTTAATGAAAAACAGTTATATACAATCCAATCCTATGAGTAAAATTATCTCTCCTAAACAATCGCAGCGTTTACCTTCATTCGTTGACGAAGGTCAAATGAATAATTTATTTTCCGTAATTGAATTTCCCGATACATTTGAAGGAATAAGAGATAAAACTATACTGGAAACTTTTTATGCCTTAGGAATACGTTTAAGTGAGCTCATTAACATTACACTACAAAGTATCGATTTTCATAATCAAACTATTAGAATAATCGGAAAAAGAAATAAAGAACGCATTATTCCTTTTGGACCCCATCTAAAAAAATGTCTTGAACAATACTTAAAAATGTATGAAAAAACTTTTGGAATGCTACAACAAAACTCTCCAATTTTTGTTACTAATAAAGGGAGCAAAGCGTACCCCATGTTAATAAATAGAATTGTAAACAAATATATTGCAATGGTGTCTTCAATCGAACAAAAAAGTCCGCACGTAATCCGTCATACATTTGCAACTCATCTATTAAATCAAGGAGCTGATTTAAACGCTATTAAAGAATTATTGGGGCATGCTAATTTAGCCGCAACACAAGTTTACACCCACACATCTATCGAAAAGTTAAAGAAAATTTATAAAAACGCTCATCCAAGGGCATAAAAAAAGGAGGTTACTATGAATGTTTACATTAAGTCAATACGTTTTAAAACCGATAAAGGTTTAGAAGAGTTTATTAATAAAAAAATGCAAAAAATCGGCAAACTTCACGAAGGAATTATCCGAAGTGATGTTACTTTGAAGTTAGAAAATGTAGAAACACCTGAAAATAAAGTTGCTGAAATTAGACTAAAAATCAAAGGAGCTAATTTAATAGCAAGTAAACAATGCAAAACATTTGAAGAAGCAACTACGCTAGCAATAGAAGCCATACAAAAACAATTGGATAGAACGAAAGAAAAACCCATCAGTCGGAAAATAAAAACAAAAGAAAAGCTCAACAATATGAGTTTGGATGAAAATGATGAAAACTAATATCTATAAAAAAGGAAAAAGAGGCTAATACATTCAGCCTCTTTTTTTTATATTTAATTTTATTTTTTTTTCAAATACTCGTTTTTTCTTAATAAACATATCAAATATTTTTATACATTTGCAGTCCGTTTCAAAAAAGGCTCTTTGTTGCGGCTTGGACAGTTAACCTTATGTTTATCAACTATTAACGTGTAATCATAATTTACACACAATTTTTAAAAATGGCAGAAGAATTAAATATTGCTGAAAACAACGAAGAAAAACACCAACAAGAAGTAGAAGAAAATCCTCAAGAAATCATTACAGAAGCTACAGCTCCTGAAGAAACCCTTCCTGAAGAAACTTTTCCTGAAGAACACAAAAAAGAAAAAACCAATCATCTTCCCAAAGCAAACCTCGAAGATTTTAATTGGGACGAAATTGGACAAGAAAAGAAAATTTATTCAGAAGAAGAATATAAAGAATTAGAGGATATTTACAGTCAATCATTCAAGTCAATCATAGAACAAGAAGTGGTAGACGGAACCGTAGTTGCAATTACTCCACGAGAAGTAGTTGTTAATATAGGCTATAAATCAGATGGTATTATCCCTTCCAACGAACTACGTCATAATCCTAACTTAAAAATAGGCGACACAATAGAAGTTTACGTTGAAAAACAAGAAGATAGCGAAGGGCAATTGGTGCTTTCACACAAAAAAGCACGATTATTAAAAGCATGGAATCGAGTTAATAAAGCTTACGATGATGGCGAAATTGTCAATGGCTATATCAAATCCAAAACAAAAGGCGGACTTATTGTTGACGTATTTGGAATTGAAGCTTTCTTACCCGGTTCACAAATAGATGTAAAACCCATTCGCGATTATGATGTTTTTGTTGACAAAACAATGGAATTTAAAATTGTTAAAATCAACCAAGAATTTAAGAACGTAGTCGTATCACACAAAGCTCTTATTGAATTAGAATTAGATGCCCAACGTGCTAAAATTATCGCCGGATTAGAAAAAGGACAAATCTTAGAAGGTGTTGTAAAAAACATTACCAACTACGGTGCCTTTATTGATTTAAATGGCGTTGACGGATTAATTCACATTACCGACTTAGCATGGGGACGTATTAATCATCCTGAAGAAATCATACAATTAGATGAAAAATTAAATGTGGTTATTCTTGATTTTGACGAAGAAAAGAAACGCATCGCTTTAGGATTAAAACAACTTACTCCTCATCCATGGGATTCTTTAGATGCCAACCTTAAAGAAGGTGATAAAGTAAGTGGTAAAGTAGTAGTAGTAGCAGATTATGGTGCATTTATCGAAATTCATCCGGGAGTAGAAGGACTATTACACGTATCGGAAATGTCGTGGTCGCAACATTTACGCACAGCACACGATTTTCTAAGTGTAGGTGATACGGTAGAAGCCGTAATTTTAACTTTAAACAGAGAAGAACGCAAAATGTCGTTAGGAATCAAACAATTAATTCCCGACCCATGGACTAATATCTCTGAAAAATACCTAATCGGCTCAAAACACACCGCTATAGTACGCAATTTCACAACATTTGGTATTTTTGTTGAATTAGAAGAAGGCATTGACGGTTTAATTCATATTTCAGACCTTTCGTGGTCAAAGAAAATTAAACACCCTGCCGAATTCACCAAAATAGGAGAACAAATTGAGGTTGTTATATTAGAAATGGATATCGAAAACAGAAGATTAAGTTTGGGACATAAACAATTAGAAGAAAATTCATGGGAAATCTTTGAAACTATTTATAATGTTAACAGCATACACGAAGGAACCGTTATCGGACAAAACGATAAAGGAGTTATCGTTTCATTACAAGGAGTAGAAGGTTTTGTTTTTAACAGAAATCTTACTAGGGAAGACAATACGGTTATAAAAATGGGAGAAACAGCCGATTTTAAAGTGGTTGAATTTTCAAAAGAAAATAAAAAAATCGTACTGTCACACTCTCGTATTTGGCAAGATGTTCTTGACGCGAAAAAAGAAAAAGAAGCTTCTGAAGAAGAAAAACAAAACAAAGAAGCTGCTAAAATATCCAAGCAAATGTCTAGCAATATCGAACGTGCTACCTTAGGTTCACTTGATGCTTTAATTAACTTAAAAGCTGATATGCAATTAGCGGAAGCAAAAAAGAAAGCAAAAAAAGCAGAAGCTAAAATAAAAGAAGATAAAAAAGAAGAAGATAACACTGATAAAGCAACGCCGGAAACAGTTACAGAAGAAAAAAAGGTGAAATCTACAGCTAAAGCAAAAACAACGAAAGCGGAAAAAACCGAAGAAGTAGAAAAAGTTGAAGAAGTAGAAAAACCTAAAGAAGAAAAGAAAGAAGAAAAAGAGGTGAAACCTACAGCTAAAGCAAAAACAACGAAAGCGAAAAAAACCGAAGAGGTGGAAAAAGTTGAAGAAGTAGAAAAACCTGAAAAAGAAAAGAAAGAAGAAGAAGAAAAGAAAAAAGAGGTAAAATCTACAGCTAAAACAAAAACAACGAAAGCAAAAAAAGCTGAAGAGGCGGAAAAAGCTGAAGAAGTAGAAAAACCTAAAGAAGAAAAGAAAGAAGAAAAAGAGGTAAAATCTACAACTAAAGCAAAAACGACTAAAGCGAAAAAAACCGAAGAGGCGGAAAAAGCTGAAGAAGTAGAAAAACCTAAAGAAGAAAAGAAAGAAGAAAAAACAAAATCAGCAGCAAAAACAAAAAAAACGAAATCAGCTGATGATGTTGAAGCAACAGAATAGTAATTCTTATTTTTTATGATGCTAAAAGGTTATTGTAATTCTATTATGATAACCTTTTTTCTTAAAATAAGCACGAACATTTAACGTTTATAATAAGAAATTAACGCAGATGAATCAAAGAGAAATTTTTTATAAACATATAGCTCAAACTTCTCCTGCACCCTTGGCTTTAGAAATAAAAGATGCTAAAGGAATCTATTTATACGATACGGAAGGTAAAAGTTATATGGACCTTATTGCAGGAGTTTCCGTTAGTAATTTAGGACACTCTCATATTAAAATCATTCAAGCTATTCAAGAACAAGCCGACAAATACACTCACACCAACGTATATGGAGAATATATTTTAAGTTCACAAGTACAGTTAGCTAAAAAACTCACCTCTCTACTTCCTTCACAACTCAGCAGTGTTTATTTTGTCAATTCCGGAACAGAAACAACCGAAGCTAGCATTAAATTAGCCAAACGTTACACAGGGAGATATGAATTAATAGCTTGCAAAAATGCCTATCATGGCTCTACCAACGGTTCGTTAAGCCTCATGGGAAACGATGATTTTACCAAAGCGTTTCGTCCGCTCCTTCCATCAACTAAAAAAATACGTTTCGGCAATAAAGAAGATATTGCTTGCATTACCGAAAAAACCGCTGCCGTTTTTATCGAACCCGTTCAAGGAGAAGCAGGTATACGCTACACCAAGGATAATAGTTATTGGAAAGCACTGCGAAAACGCTGTAACGATACCGGCACTTTGCTTGTATTCGACGAAATACAAACTGGAATGGGACGAACAGGAACTTTATTTGCTTTTGAACAAATGGAAGTCGCTCCCGATATATTAATGTTAGCAAAAAGTTTAGGAGGAGGTTTACCCTTAGGAGCATTTATTACCTCTCATGAAATCATGCACGTACTAACCCATCATCCCGCTTTAGGACACATTACCACTTTTGGAGGAAATCCTCTCTCTTGTGCTACTGGATTAGCTTCATTAACAACTATTGCTGACGAAAAACTATATCAAAATGTAGAAAAAAAATCGGCTTTATTCGAACAGTATTTAAGTGGATTATCCGCTATAAAATCTATCAGAAGAAAAGGGTTCATGATAGCATTAGAGTTTGAAGATAGAGATTTAAATTTCAAAATAATAGATGCTTGTCTAAAAAAAGGAGTTATTGTTGACTGGTTTTTATTTTGCGATACAGCTATGCGAATAGCACCTCCTTTAATCATTACTGAAGACGAAATCCATCATGCTTGTCAGATAATAAGCACATCTATAAAAGAAAACACATAAGCATACATGAAGCCTACATCGCTATATTTGCCTTTTTTAGCAATATTTTTCATTAATATTACTATTGCTTTTGCTCAAACAGCCACTATTAGAGGTTTTATTTACGATAAAAGCAATGGAGAACCTATCCCCTACTGTTCTGTTCTCCTTGTCAATGAAAAAACAGGAGTTGTATCTGACGACAACGGCTATTTCTCTTTAACAAAATTAAAAGCAGGTGAATATAAAATAAGAATTACTTTTATGGGCTACGATTCTCTTGTGCGAATCTACAATTTAAAAAACGGACAAACTATTACCGAAAAATTATACCTTGAGCCAATATCAATTCAAATCGGAGAAGTACAAATAATTGCTCAAAAAGAAGCACAAAAAACAGAGACTCGCGTAGCTGTAGAGCGTGTAAGTCCTAAACAAATCTCTCAACTACCCTCTATAGGAGGCATTCCCGACATAGCTCAATATTTACAAATACTACCCGGTGTCGTTTTTACCGGAGACCAAGGAGGACAGCTATATATTAGAGGAGGCACTCCTATACAAAACAAAGTACTACTCGATGGCTTAGTCGTCTATAATCCCTTTCATTCTATTGGATTATTCTCCGTTTTCGATACTGATATTATAAAAAATGTTGATGTATATAGTGCGGGATTTGGCGCCGAGTACGGAAATAGAATATCATCAATTATGGATATAAAAACAAGAGACGGTAATAAAAAAAGATTATCAGGCAAATTCGACATCAATACTTTTGGAGCTAAAATGGTATTGGAAGGACCATTAATGAAAGAAAAAAACAAAAATAGTTTAACATTCCTAATGTCTGTAAAAGGCTCTTACTTAGAACAAACCTCAAAACTATTATACCGATATGCCGACACTAACGGATTACCATATAACTACTTAGACGGCTATGGAAAAATATCGCTACAAACAAATAACGGAAGTCGAATTAATTTCTTTGGATTTAGTTTTAACGATGGAGTAAACTATCCGAATATTGCCTCTTATAAATGGAATTCGTGGGGAATAGGTTCTAGCTTTTTAATTATCCCTTCTGTTGCCAATATGCTAATGGATGGCACATTAGCATATTCCGACTATAAAATCGGATTATCGGAAGCAACTAATCCTTTACGTACAAGCCACATTAACGGTTACTCTTTCTCTATGAATTTCACCTATTTATTTGGACAAAACTCTCTTAAATACGGAGTCGAATTTTTAGGCTCTTGGTTAGATTATGCATTTACCAACCCTTACGGTACCGATTGTGGACAAGAAAGCTTTAATAGTGAATTTGCTATCTTTGTAAAATACAAATGGATTATAAAGAAAATCATCTTTGAACCCAGTTTACGTTTACACTATTACGCATCTCAAAGTGCCCTCTCGCCTGAACCTCGCATAGCAATGAAATACAATGTAAGCAAAAATGTACGTTTGAAATTAGCAGCAGGGCTTTATACACAAAACATTATGAGTGCAACTTCCGACCAAGACGTGGTTAATTTATTTTACGGATTCTTAACTGTTCCCGAATATTTACCCGAAAAAATCAACGGAGTTCCCGTTAGAAATAGTCTGCAAAAAGGACAACATATCGTCGTAGGAGGAGAATTTGATGTGTTAAAATATTTTGCTATCAATACTGAAGTTTATTTTAAAAACTTCTCTCACCTTACCAATATTAATCGCTATCAAATGTTTGCAAGTGATAATGAATTTATTTTAGAGACAGGAAAAGCCTACGGTGCCGACATTTCTATAAAGTACAATTATAAAAAACTATACGTCAATTTTGTGTATGCTCTCAATTGGGTTAATAGAGATGACGGAACTATTGTTTACCGAACTCACTTCGACAGACGACATAACATCAATATCACAACATCTTATGCCTTTGGCAAAAATGATGTTTGGCAAATTGATGCTCGCTGGAACTTTGGAACAGGTTTCCCCTTTACAAAAACAAAAGGTTTTTATCCTAAAAATGAAGCTTTTTCAGATATCAGTCAAGATATAAACTCTTTCAACGAAAGCCTTGGAATTATTTACGACACCATCAACAGAGGACAGCTTCCTGATTATCACCGTTTAGATATTAATTTTAAACGTAAATTCATTCTCAATCCCCGTTCTACTATAGAATTAAACGCCGGAGTTACCAATGTCTATAACTATTACAACATATTCTATGTAAATAGAAAAACCAATGAAAAAATCTACCAACTTCCTATACTATGGAGTTTTAGTTGCAACATTAATTTCTAAGTTATGACAAACGAATGGTTTAATCGCACACTACTATTAATAGGAAAAGAAAAACTAAAAATACTACAACAATCTCATGTATTGATTGTCGGATTGGGTGGCGTAGGTGCTTATGCTGCCGAAATGTTATGCCGAGCAGGAGTAGCTCATCTGACTTTAGTAGATGGAGATACCATCGAAACATCGAATCGCAATCGTCAAATCCATGCATTGATACATAATGAAGGAAAGCTAAAAACAACGGTACTAAAAGAACGATTCCTACAAATCAATCCCAATTCTAATATAGAAATTATCAGCGAATTTATTAAAGATGAGCGTATAATAGAAATTTTTGATTTATCCGACTATCACTATGTAATAGATGCTATCGATTCCTTGGCACCTAAAATTAATCTTATAGCAGAAGCCGTAAAACGCAAAATTCCTTTAGTCAGTGCGATGGGTGCAGGTGAAAAATTAAACCCTTCGGCAATAAAAGTAGATGATATAGCCAAAACACATCAATGCCCTTTAGCTGCTGCCGTTCGCAAAGGCTTGCGTAAAAAAGAAATTTACACAGGATTCAAAGCCGTATATTCTACCGAAAAAGCCAACAAAAATGAAAACTCCCTCCCTCTTAATAAAGAAAACAAAAAGCCTATCGGCACCATTTCGTATATGCCTGCAATGTTTGGGTGTTGGTGTGCGGCGGTATGCATTAATGATTTATTAGAAAAAAAACCATGACACGCTTATAGGGTAGTATCCCAAAAGTGTGTAATTTTTTTTGCAAAGATACAAAATAAATTTCAATATTTGCATATTACCAGCAATTGTACCAAACATCTGCTATAGGCTACTTCTCTCTTTGGTGCAACTATTCCCATTCACTATTTGTTGATTATTTGTATTAGCTTTACATTTTAAATCCAAACCTCTTCAATTTCTTCAATGACTCATAAGCTCTTATCAATGCTTGTTCTTTCACGTTTTCTTTTTTCATTAACGATGTCTGAACGGCTTTTACATTTGCCAACTCAAGGTTATTGAAAATTTTCGTCTGCATTGCAATGTCAAAAATTCGTTTCCACTCGTCTTTTGAAACCAATAAAAGTTTGTCGTAAATAAATTTTACTTCAATGATTTCTTTGTCTTCAAGTTTTGATAATGCTTTTACTTCATCTATAAGTTGTGGGTTTGTTTGAATATAATCAAGTACTTTTTTACCAAAAACAATTTCTCTTTTTGTTAAATTTTTATTTTTGTTAAGTTTGCCTACCAAGTCAAAAGCAATTAACCAATTAAAGCCGATAAGTTTTTCTTTGTTAATGTAAATCTTAAAACCGTCCCAAAACTTCAAGCCCATTTTTCTAATTTCACTAATTATAAAAATAGAATCTTCAATGTTATTTTAAGTGTCCCCCTATATTAGGACAGTTTTTTTTATTTGTTAATATTTTTATTTTAAAAAGAACTTTATCTTTAACATTGCAAAAATATACATTTTTTTAATACTTTCAATAGTTTTATACTATT
>JAAYQB010000002.1 GCA_012519525.1 Bacteroidales bacterium
AATTGATTATAACATATATTTTACCTTTGTAACGCTGATTAGAACCTATTGGATTTTTATTCTTATGACCATACATGCTTTCAAATTTATTACCATAATAATAGTCATAATAAAACTTATAATATTCATAATCTTTATAAACGGGATTATTATATATAAGAGCACCCACTGCTTTGTAGGCAGCGCAATTTACTTTTGTTTTTACACGAAAAGAAGCAATACTATCTTTGTCTATAAGATATTGTATAATGCTGTCATTAAAATTAAATGACCCGCCTATATTATCGGATAAATCAATAATTAAACACTTAGAATGATGAATAGCATCTATATTGCTAAAAAAATATTTTTGTGTATGTTCATTGTAGGAAAGCAAATGAATGTATGCAAAACCATTTACGGTATCGAAGGTAAATTGATTGTTTTTTGAACCGGTAAGATTTTTTATTAACCAATTATTTGTGGTATCCAAAAGAGTATTATCCGCATATATATCAACATTCTTTATTCCGTTTGGTGTTTTGATTCCTAAGCTGATTTTTGTGTTTTTTAGCATTAAATGAGGAGGTCCGAAAGGAAACATGGATTTATGAATTTTGCTTTCTTCGTTAGAAGCACAAACATAAGGCATATAGTACGTTTCAAAATAGTTGATAGCATTTATTCCATTTATAGTGAGAATCTCATCGCCAATGCTCACTTTGTCTTTGTATTGTTTTCCTATGTTTTCAATTATAATTTTGCCGTCTTTGTAAGCTGTCTTTATACACGGTCGAGCAACATAGGGATATAAATAAGAGGGAATGTCGAAGATATCCGTATGCCCGTTGTTGAAATTTGCAAGAAATCGTTCAATTGTTTTGCAATACTCGAAATCGTTTTTAGTGTTTTGCACGATTGGTATATACGCTTGATATAAACTATCCAAATTCACATTCGGACAATTATCCATATTATCGAAATTATAAGAAAGCTCTTTCCATACATAGGAAAGTTCGTAGACTTTCTGTTCTTTACTAATGCGATTAATATCTTTTTTTTGAGCAAAATTCGGTAAGCATAATAGAACCGAATAAATGCTGATGATAATTTTTTTAATTTTCATGATTATTGATTTTTTGGGATTTATTCTTCAAAGAAATCTTCGTAACGAGCAGGATAAAATCCCGTTTCTATTGCTTTATCTTGCGGTATCATAAAATAAACCAAAGAGGCTTCGGCACAGCATTCGCCTTTTTCGTTAATAATTTCAGCATCAATATAGCAAATGTTTCGTTTTTTTTCTTTTAGTTTTCCTCTGAGTAGTACTTTTTCTTGGTGGGTAGCTAAGGGTTTATGGTATTTTACATTCATACGAGAAGTAACTCCCGAACCTTTTCCTTTGATATACATTGTCCAAGCTCCTATTTCATCGAGCAGTGTAGCTTGTATCCCACCGTGAATTACGCCCGGATATCCTTCAAAGCGACGTGAAGGCTTCCATTCTGCCTCTACATAATCGTCTGATTCATAGAATGCTAATTGCAATCCGTCCGGATTGTGCGGCGAACAAGCAAAGCAATAATAATCTTCTTTGGCGAATACGTTTTTAATTTTTCGTTTCATTTTATAGTATATTTTATTCTATTAATAATTTAAAATCTTTTATGGACATACCGGCAGGTTCATTTTTTGTATTTTTATGATAATGAAAGGATAACAATTTTCCATCAGCACACGAAATAATAAGTTTCATAGCGTAAGGATGGATGTTATTCCCTACTTTATGCATAAAAGCGATATGTGTTAGTTTTTCATCAACGGCATTTTTAATGTCTTTTTCCGAAACAATCTTCACTTTATAAGGATAAATTTCTTCAATCTGCTCTATGGTTAAATGAGGCACAAGATCGGATGATGTGAGCCATAATTCTTTATTTTTCAATTCTTTTTTGTTTTCATTTATCCATTTTTTCCAATTTTCTCCCGAATAATTAAGAATGTAATATTGAAATGCGTTTAGAATTCCTCCTAATTTATATGCATAATTTTCCTCTTCGTCATCTTCGGAATAATAAGAAAGAGGAACAATAATGATTTCTTTCATTTTATTAATATCTCCCGACGGATGTCCCATTATCAGATTCAATAAGTTGAACGAAAAAGAAGAAGCTAAACCCGTAACCTCTCCTATACTGACAATGAGAAATGAAAGCTCGGATTTTTTGCTTAATTTTTCAAAAGTTGCTACATCAATAATTTCATAAGGCGTTATTTTCCAGTGTTTTTCTGCTACTTCCCGAATGGCGGTATTAAAATCGGAAAAAAGAACATCTTCTAATACGATATAAGTTTTTGTCTTTAGAAACTGATTGATAAGGTCGGCATCGGCAAATTTAAACTGAGAAAATACCGTTGTATTAACAGTAAAGATGAAAAAAAACAATACGTAATATTTTTTCAATTTCAATAATTTTTAGTAAAAAAAAGACAGTACAAAAGTACATATTTTTAAAATACGACGAACAGCATAAAAAATTTTAAAATAAAATCTATTTTTTTTAGTTATTACGAATAAAAAATGCCATGCAATTATCAAGGAAAAATAAAATTCTTAACTTTTCTTTTTGTCTATTTTTAGCTTTATTAATAGGGTTATTGATAGGAACTTATCTAATTCCTTCAAAATCAAAACACGTATTTTATATCAATCCTTTCGATAATAAAATAGAAGAGGTAACACATTTGTTGCAACATTATTATTTTGAAGAGCTTACTATAAATGATATTAACGATGAAGCTATTGTTGCCTTATTGCAATCTTTGGACCCGTTTTCTTCTTATATTCCGAAAAAAGATGCACAACGCTACGATGAAGCACTAACCGGAAAATTTGACGGTATTGGCATACAATTTAATATTTTACACGATACGGTATTGGTCGTCAATGTAGTTCCCAATGGTCCTTCGCAGAAAGTAGGTTTAATGCCCGGAGATAAAATAATTGTCGTTGACGGTGAAACAATTGCCGGAGTAGGTATTCAAAACGAAGACGTAATTCAAAAATTAAGAGGTAAAAAAGGGACGAAAGTATCGCTAAGTGTTTTACGTTCGGGAATAAGTAAACCGATTGATTATGAAATTATCAGAGATAAAATACCATTGGAAAGTATTAATGTGGCTTATATGATTGACGACAAAATAGGTTATATTTTAATTGATAATTTTACTATCACCACCGGAGACGAATTTACTAAAGCTCTCAATAAGTTATTGCTTCAAAATATGAAACAGCTTATTTTGGATTTAAGAGGCAATCCCGGCGGATTTTTAGGTGCCAGTCTTGAAATATGCGATCACTTTTTTAAAAACAAAGAACTCATTGTATATACTCAAGGATATCATGCCGGCAAAGAAGAATACAAAGCTACCCGTAAAGGATTATTTCAAAATGCAGACCAGCAATTAATTATTCTGATTGACGAATGGTCGGCATCGGCGAGCGAAATTATAGCCGGCGCCGTTCAAGACAACGATAGAGGACTTATTATAGGAAGACGATCTTTTGGAAAAGGATTGGTACAACGACAATTTTACTTAAAAGACAGCTCTGAATTAATGCTAACGGTAGCACGCTATTACACCCCCAGCGGTCGTTGCATACAAAAACCTTTTGATAAAAATCTGATAAGCGATTATGATATTTTGGATTATTATAAAAACGGTGAATTAAACAATATGGATAGCTCTCTATTTGCCGATTCTTTGAAATATACAACTGCTAAAGGAAGAACGGTCTACGGTGGAGGCGGCATTATGCCTGATGTGTTTATTCCATTAAAAACATCGGACAGTATTGTTTATTTCAATAAATTGGCAAGTCAAGGAATTGTATTTACCTATGCTATGGAATATGTTGATAAAAATCGCAAACGTTTACTACAGTATAAAACGGTAGAACAGTTTGAAAAACAGTTTACAGTCAACGAAAATATGCTGCGAGAAATAATGAACAAAGGGGCAGAAAAAGGCTTACCCGTTTCGGAAGCAACGGCTTATTCTAAACAAGAAATCAGAAAATGGACAAAAGCCTATATTGCACGTAATCTGTTTAACATGAACGATTTTTATAAAATCATCAATAAAGATGACGAAGTAATTAAAAAAGCAGTGGAAATATTGAAAAAAGAACAAAATTTATTTTCTTTGAATTGATAGTTTTTAATTGCAAAATTAACCGAAAAAAGAGCCAATTCAAAAAAGAATTAAGCCCCGATTTTTACCATCTTAAAAAACTTTTATCGGACAGCAATGATTTCATATAGGAAATTATTCTTCTTTTATTTCTTTTAATTCATCTTTAAGAATCTTTAACTCTTTCCTTTTCTTATAATATGAGCATATCCCCATAATTATAGAACTGACAAATAATAAAAAGAATATAATAATTCTTAAAGAAAAAAACGCTTGGACTTTGTCTTTTAATAGAATAAATAATATCACCAATTGTAGAGGAATAGCCATTGTCAGAAAAACGACTTTAATATAAATTAAGGATATATATATAATATTGATATTTTTTATGTTTTGAATGATTGGTTTTGTTAAATTTATTTTGCGATTTAGACTAAATAATAAAAGATGTGTGCTTAATAATAAAATAAAGAATAAAAAAGAAAGGATAAAAAGAATTTTAGTGCATATAGTGGAAAATGAAACAAAATTATTTGCGAAAAAAACAATTGTAAGGGCGTAAAACGCGACAAAAGTCATGCTAATTGTTAATAAATCGTTCGTTTTATATTTGTTACTCAAAATGTTTTTGTTCTTAGTATTCATCATGTTCGGTTTTTGCATTAATTTCTTTCAATTTTTTAATAATTCTGCTAATTTTAGTTCCGACGTTTGTTAGTGAAAATCCCATTATCTCAGCAATTTCTTTATGAGAGCATTTGTCTAAATAAAGAAGCATTATAGTTTTATCAACAGTATTCAATTGCTCAATTAAAGTATATAATTTTTCTATCACATCATCTTCTTGTGGCGGAAGATATTTTTCAGCATCTGCAAAAGATGAAAAATACATAATATTTTTTCTGTCATTATTCTTTTTACTATATAGAATAGAAATGTTTATGGCAATACGGTATACCCATGTGTTAATGTGAGAGTTTCCTTTAAAAGTATCAAGACTTTCCCAAATGTTAGTTAAGATTTCTTGATATAAGTCGGACCAAATATCTTGCTTGTCAGAACAATAAAAGAATATTACCCGACGTATAGATTTTTCGTTGTTGGTAATTATATAATGGTTCCCTTTTTTAGGACAACAAAATAAAAAAAATTAACGTATAAATAATTAAAAAGTTGTCTTATGGAAAAAAGGTCAAGAAAAAAGTTTAGCTCCTCTTTTAAATCAAAAGTGGC
>JAAYQB010000019.1 GCA_012519525.1 Bacteroidales bacterium
TAAGAATAATTTACTTATGGGAAAATATTTGGAGTATTTTGATAATGGTAATTTAAGAACAATAGGTAAATATAGTAACGGAAAAGAAGTTGGTGTTTGGAAATATTATTCCCCTAACGGAATATTAACTTTAAAAAGAAAATATAGGAAAGGTAAAATTATTGTTAATACAATTTATAATATAAGTTGGGGTAGTGAGTAGTATACCATCTTCTACCTTTTATTTAACCGCAAAGAACGCAAAGAAACTCTGCGGTAAAAAACAAAATAGTATAACAATAACGAGAAAGAAAAAACTTCGGTCAAAATCTTTCCCCTACATGGAAAAAAGCAATTCACAGAGCGTTATGAATTAACAGTGTTTTTCAAGCGTTAAAAAATTTTTGTTAAACTTCTTTTATTTATTTTTATCGCTCAACAGCAGTTAATTTCTTAAAATTAGCCAATGCTATTTCTCGCTGTTCTACATCAGGGATAATATCAACGATAGATGTTGTTAAATTTAATAAATTGATAGTAAACAATTTATTTTGCAATATATTTCCCGTATCGGTAATTATTTTAATTACTTCCAAAGCTTGTAGGCAGCCTATTACACCGGGCAACATTCCGATTACGCCGGAAGGATTTGTTGTTGTAGGTTCGTCGTTAGCATGAGGATATAAACAACGATAAGTAGCACCACTTTGATAATTGAAAACGCTCACTTGTCCATAAAACTCGGAAATAGCTCCATATATCAATGGTTTATCTAATCCTACACAAACATCGTTTAAGAGATAACGAGTAGTATAATTGTCGGTGCCGTCAATAATAATATCATAATTTTCCGCCAACGACACAGCATTTTTTTCCGTAAAACGCACATTATAAGCCTCTATATTTACATCTGAATTAAGTTTCAGTAAAGACTGTTTCGCCGTTAATGCTTTAGAAAGTCCTATTTGCGGTTCACGATACAATATCTGTCGCTGAAGATTGTTCAGAGATACGGTATCGGCATCTACCAAACCTATTGTTTTTATACCTGCCGCTACTAAATATTGGCTAATTATAGCACCTAATCCACCTAATCCAATTAATAAAACCGATGTTTTGCCAATTTTACATTGTCCTTCTTCCCCGATTTCAGGCAAAACCATTTGACGAATATATCTATCCATACTTATACGTTGAAAATATCGGTAAATGCCTGTCGGTATATTTTCTTTACCTCCTGCATTTCAATTTTACGATTTAACTCTTTTTCGATAGAAGTAACTCCTTTATCCACAAATCCGCAAGGATTGATATAGTGAAAATAATTTAAATCGGTATTGACATTCAGGGCAAAACCATGCATGGTAATATAATGACTGGCACGAATTCCGATAGCACAAATTTTTCTTACACCGGGTTTGTCAATATCAAGCCATACGCCTGTTGCTCCCTGTAAACGCGTACCTTCCAATCCATAATAAGCAATTGTTTTAATAATGCTTTCTTCCAATAAATACACATAATCTTTGAGCGAAAGTTTAAGTTCGGCAATATCAATAATGGGATAACCGACCAATTGTCCCGGACCATGATACGTAATGTCTCCCCCCCTATCTATATGATAAAAATCGGCATTTATTTTTTTTAAAAACTCAGGATTAGCAAGCAAATTACCATATTCGCCATTGTGTCCTAATGTGTAAACATGCGGATGTTCGCATAAAATAACTTGCTGTGTAATATCTTTTATATCCAAATCAGGATTTAATTTTTTATCAATCAACGCATTGAATATTGTTTTTTGTTGATCCCATGCTTGCTTGTAATCAATAAGTTGCCAATCCGTAAAAATCATAATTTTTAAATTTTACTGTTCATATACGATTGCTCAGCCATAAAAGAAGAACGAACGTAAGGACCGCTTTCTACGGCTTTAAAACCTAAAGCCAAAGCCTCTTTTTTGTAGAAATCAAACACATCGGGATGAACGTATTCCGTTATTGCTAAGTTCTGAGGCGTCGGTTGTAAATATTGTCCTATCGTCAACAATTCACAATTAATCGAACGTAAATCTTTCATTAATTCAATGACTTCATCTTGAGTTTCACCTATCCCGACCATAATTCCCGATTTGGCAACAAATCCTGCTTTAGCAATATACTCCAATGTTTGTAAGCTGGTTGTATAATTAGCTCTACTTCTTACCAAAGGTGTTAAACGTTTGATGGTTTCAAGATTATGTCCTATCACATCGGGTGCTGCATCGCAAACGCTTTGTATCCATTCCGGATTTCCGTCAAAATCGGGAATAAGCACTTCTATTTTTGTTTGAGGATTCAATTGACGAACCGCCAAAATACAGTCGTGCCAATGTTTAGCTCCTTTATCGGATAAATCATCGCGATCGACAGAGGTAATAACGCAATAGTTTAAATTCATTAAACGAATGCTTTCCGATAATCGCATAGGCTCCGTATCATCAACAGGAAGAGGTTTTCCTGTTTTTGTAGCACAAAATTTACAAGAACGAGTACATATATCACCCAATATCATAAAGGTAGCTGTCCCCATAGTCCAACATTTATTTCTATTGGGACATTTACCGCTTTCACATATTGTGTGAAGATGATGCCGATGGACGATTTGTTTTACTTTCTCAAAATTTTCGCCGGATTCTAACTTTATTTTTAGCCAGTCGGGTTTCTTAATATTTTCAGACATTGAATTTTAGCCGTTACATTTTTTCCGCTACAAAAATACATCAAAATTGCATATAAAATCAAACGAAATGTAGAAATTCTCCCTCTGCATTGGTAAGAACTTGCTTTTATTTTACTAAGAAAAACAAAAAGATTGATAATCAGTGAAATATTTTTTTATTTTTTATCTGACAATAATATTTTGTGTTAAAATAAAATATATATTTGCAAAAATATGTACGGGCGGTTGCTGAAAAGCCCTTCAAAGAGTAAGCAATTTTAAAATCATAAAAAAATGAAACCACTAATTTTAACAATTTGTATGTTTTTTACTACAATCTCTTTTCTCCAAGGACAGGTAAACAAAGTTAAACATGAAAATGCTTCCAATGAACAAAAAACACTTCTCCCCTCTATTCCGGGAGACAAGCCGGGAGAAACAGAGGAATTGCGCCGTTTTCTCAATAAAAATCTTGATATGAATTTAGTAGCAAACCCTAAGTTGAAAAAAGGCTATGTTTTAATAGATTGCAAATTAGATGCTTCCGGGAAACCTTACTATTTTATGGAAGGGACAGGAGAAAATCTATATGATTACAGGACAAAAATTGCTAAAGAATTTATGCGAGTTTTAAATCTTATTCCCCAATGGAATCCTGCACAAATCTATAAAAATGATTCATGGGAAAAAATGCCGGCACTTTTCTCTATATATATAAGAATTCCATACAACACTGAAAAAAGTACTCCCAAATCCGGTGAATGGGATGACATACAATTTCTTTATATGATGGAATGGGGAGAAGGAAATAGAAAATCAAATCCTGTAAAATAAGGAAAATATCCATTTAATTTAATTAATGCGTAAATCCTTAACGTATAAAATTTATCCTAATTA
>JAAYQB010000020.1 GCA_012519525.1 Bacteroidales bacterium
ACTTAAAATTAGATGAGACTTGCAAAAATTTCAAATTAATAGTTTATTTGAAATTGATAAAAATCACTATTCTTCCCAAATTGGAAAATCATTAATTATTCTTGTATTTTTTCTTTTTTTTATACTAAAATATCTATTTATGTCGTTTATTATGACATAAATATAAAACATTTCTTTATTTTGATTTGTTTTTTGAATGATTATCAGAATTTTACTTTAAAGAAATACGGTATTGTTAGAAATAAAAATTGAATTAACGCTTCTTATTTTATCAGTTCTTTTTTTTCTTAGCATTTTGGCAGGAAAGATAAGTTCGCGTTTTGGAATACCGGCATTATTATTATTTCTCGGTGTTGGAATGTTATTTGGGAGTGCCGGTTTTGGAATTTCTTTCGATAATATTTCAGTAGCACAGACAATCGGAACACTTGCACTTTGTATTATTCTTTTTTCAGGAGGATTAGACACTAAACTATCAGAAGTTCAACCTATTATCAAACAAGGGCTAATTCTGGCAACTATTGGAGTTTTTCTTACTGCTATTTTTACCGGTGTTATTGTTTGGTTTATTTTTAAGTCAATAGGAGTTAGCTTATTAACATCTTTATTATTGGCATCTGTTATGTCTTCGACCGATTCGGCTTCCGTATTTTCGATTCTTCGTTCTAGAGGATTGTATTTAAAAAACAATCTTCGTCCCATGTTAGAGTTCGAAAGTGGAAGCAACGATCCTATGGCTTATATGTTAGTTATAACGTTTATTGAAATAATTAAACAAAATACAACACCTAATTATTGGGTAGTAGGCAGGGCATTGATAGTGCAATTAATCATAGGTGTTGTGGTTGGATTTGTCATTGGAAAATTAAGTATTTATTTGATTAATAAAATAAAAATAGGTAATGATTCTCTTTATCCCATATTGGTTTTTACGATTTCTATTTTTATTTTTTCATTAAGCTATTATTTGAAAGGGAATAGTTATCTTGCTGTTTATGTTGGAGGTTTAACTATCGGTAATGGAAAATTTATTCACAAACGATCTTCACTTCATTTTTTTGATGGATTAGCGTGGCTGAGTCAATTAATTATGTTTTTAACTTTAGGCTTATTAGTCAATCCGCAAGAATTAATTCCACTTATTATCCCCGGATTAATTATAAGTGCTGTTATGATTTTCATTGCCAGACCACTCACTGTTTTTCTGTCTTTATTGCCATTTCGTAAAATGGGTTTCAAAGATAAAATTTATGTTTCATGGGTTGGATTAAAAGGTGCTGTTCCTATTATTTTTGCCGTTTTTGTTCTTAACGAAAATGTGCCGGAAGCTCGAACCATTTTTAATATCGTATTTTTATGTACGCTGGTTTCTTTGTTAGTACAAGGTACATCATTGGCAATAATAGCCAAATGGTTAGGACTTACTGAAACACCTAAGGGAATAAAGAAACTTAAAAATTTCGATATTGATTTTTCAGATGAAATTAAGTCTATTATTACGGAAATAGAAGTTAATAAAAATACACTTAGCAATGGGAATAGAGTTATGGATTTAGATATTCCCGATCAGACCCTTATAGCAATGATAAAACGTAATAAAAACTACTTTATCCCCAAAGGGAATACTGTTTTAAAAGAAAAAGATAAATTGTTAATAATTACAGATAATCAAGATTCTTTATTTGATACTTTAACAAGATTAGAAATAAAAGATTTTTAACTTTTTATACTTCTTTTTTAATTATTTTTGTATTAATTTTTTTAAAATTCTAAAAATATGTTTGATAAAAGTACTTATATACACAGACGCAAAGCTTTACAATCGAAAATAAAAGATGGTGTATTGCTTTTTTTGGGCAATAACGAAGCCTCAATGAATTATCCGGCTAATACTTATCGCTATCGTCAAGATAGTCAGTTTGTTTATTTTTTCGGAATACAGTTAGCTCGTTTAGCTGCTATTATTGACATTGATGCTCAAAAAGAAATTATTTTCGGCGACGATTATACCATTGATGACATTATTTGGATGGGCAACCAACCAACCATAAAGGCTTTAGCCGAAAAATGTGGTGTTAGCGAAACACGTCCTTTGGCTACTTTGGTCGATTATTTACAAAAAATAAAAGCAGCAGGAAGAACCATCCATTTCCTTCCGCCCTATCGCGATGATAATAAAATATTTTTACATAACACTCTAGGTATTCCTTTCAATCAATTAAAATCCTCAGCCTCTGTCGAATTCATTAAAGGAGTTGTTGCTTTACAAGAAATAAAAGAGGAAAAAGAAATTGTTGAAATCGAAAAGGCTTGTAATGTTGGCGTTAACATGCATTTAGCAGCTATGCGTCATTGCAAAGTAGGAATGCTTGAACGAGAGCTTGCTGGTTTAGTGGAAGGAATTGCCTTATCGGGAGGCAATGGAGTTTCGTTTCCTGTTATTCTTTCTCAAAATGGCGAAACACTTCACAATCATAACCATGAACAAATTTTAGAAAAAGGAAGAATGTTATTGGTAGATGCAGGAGCAGAGCTAAAATCATGTTATTCATCCGATTATACTCGTACATATCCCGTTTCCGGAAAATTTTCACAGCAACAGCGTGAGATTTATGAAATTGTACTTCAAGCCAATATGGAAGCTATTGCCATGGCAAAACCCGGCATTCGTTATTTTGATGTACATTTACATGCTTCTACTGTCATTGCTAAAGGATTAACTAATTTAGGATTAATGAAAGGCGATCCCGTAGCTGCTGCTAAAGAAGGAGCACATGCCCTGTTTATGCCTCACGGATTAGGACATATGCTCGGAATAGACGTACACGATATGGAAGGATTGGGAGAAAATTATGTTGGTTATGACGAAGAAACTCAAAGAAGTAAAATCTTTGGACATGGAAGTTTACGTTGCGGTAAAAAATTGAAAAAAGGATTTGTATTAACCGTAGAACCCGGCATTTATTTTATTCCACAACTAATTGATATTTGGGAAAAAGAAAAGAAATTTATCCAATATATCAATTATGAAAAAGTGAGAAAATACGTTGGATTTGGAGGTATACGCATTGAAGATGATATTCTTATCACTGATAATGCTTGTCGTGTACTTGGCAATCCTCTTCCCAAACAAGTGGAAGAAATAGAAAAAATAATGGCGGAATAAAAATGCTATTATTCATTTTTTTATACGATACAAACGGAAATCGCTAATATTTTATGGAGCGATATAGGAGCTACGTTTTACCGTTTGCTATATTGTTGGGTATATTTTTTCACTCTTATATTGTATTTATCTCGCAATTAGTTGTTGTTCTTATTTTTATTATGCTTTTTTTCACTTTTAGCAATATAGAAGTTCGAAAAATGCGGCTTAGTAAAATGGATATGTATCTTCTTTTATTTCAATTAATAGGGGCTGTTGTTTTTTTCTATGCTATTCGGATTTTTAACGAAACCATAGCGCAAGGAATATTGGTAACTATCTTAACTCCAACTGCAACTTCGGCGGTAGTTGTCGGAGTTTTATTAGGAGCAAATGTTCATCGTATGGGAATATATACTTTCCTTTGCAATATTGTCATCGCTATTGTTGCTCCATTATATTTTTCTTTTATGAGCAATAATATCAATTTTTCTTTTTGGCAATCTTTTGGTTTTATATCAGCAAAAGTAGCTCCTTTATTATTGTTGCCTTTTGTTTTAGCCGTTATTATCAGGTTTCTATCTCCTCGATTAAATGCTAAAATTGTAAAAAATCAATCTATTTCTTTTTATCTTTGGGCTCTCGCTTTAACTATTGTAATTGCTCAAGTGATTGATTCTTTTTTTAATGAAAATAATTTTGATTGGCGTTTTATGTTATGGGCTGTTGTTGCTTCTTTATTGTTATGTACGTTGCAATTTGCTTTAGGAAAATACGTAGGGAAACGTCATGGGGATAAGATAGCCGGCGGTCAATTATTAGGGCAAAAAAACACGGTATTAGCTATTTGGATGGCACAAACTTTTTTTTATCCGACAAGTTCTATTATTCCGGCTTTTTATGTTATTTTTCAGAATTTATACAATAGCTTCCAATTGTGGCAAAAAGAAATTAACCGCCGTAAACAGCTTGAATAATTGACACTTTATCATTATTTTCTAAGAAAGTGCTTTGCCATAAAGTTTTTGATACAATGGTATTATTAATAGCTACTGCTATAAACTTATCGTCTTTTCGATTTAAAATTGTTAATAAATCCAAAACTGTTGTATTGGCATTGACTTCTATTGTATCATCATTTACAAAAATTTGTATCATTTTATTTTTTAGTTATAATTTTTAACTGTTGAGGATTAAAACCATGATTCAAGGGTCCGTGTCCATGTCCAATCGTAATATCTTTTCCATGTAAAATAGCTTGATATACATATTGTTTTGCTAAATTTACCGCTTCAATAACAGTATTTCCTAATGCAAGGTAAGTAGCTATGGCAGAAGAAAGCGTACAGCCGGTTCCATGTAAATTTTTGGATGCTATCCATTTGGCTTCAAATGTATAAATTTGATTTTCTGTTTTCAATTTTAATACATCAATGATATCATCTTGTTCTAAATGACCTCCTTTTATTAATACGGATTGGTTTCCATACATCAAAAGTTTGTTGGCAGCTTCTTTCATTTGTTTTACATTTTTTATTGGACGTTGCAATAGTATGGATGCTTCTTTCAAATTGGGAGTAATGATGGTTGCTAAAGGGAATAACTTGGTTTTCATACTTTCTATAGTAGCATCTTCAATAAGTGAATCTCCGCTTGTAGCTACCATTACAGGATCGATTACTACATAATTAGGCTTATATTTCTGCAAAGCTTCGACTAATATTTCTACTATTTCGACAGAATGCAACATTCCTATTTTAACTGCGGCTATTTCAAAATCTTCCATTACAGCACTTAATTGTTGCCGAAAGACATCTCCTGAAACAGACTGTATTGCTCTAACTCCTAATGTGTTTTGTGCAGTAATAGCAGTTATAATTGTAGCAGCATAAGCTCCTAAAGCTGAAATCGTTTTCAAATCAGCTTGAATTCCAGCACCTCCGCCACTATCGGAACCTGCTATACTTACGACAACGGGATATGTTTTCATATTTTTTCCTTTGTTATATTTTCTTGTATTCTAATACTTTCCTCGTGTAGTAATTCCATAATTTTTTTCATAAAAGAAATGTCTATATGCTTATTTTCACATTCTTTATAAATATTTTCCATCACTTGTTTCCATCTATCTATTTGTGAAAGTGAAATGTTTTTTTCTTTTTTATAATTTGCTATTTGTTTTACTGCTTCGAACCTTTTTGAAAGAATCAAACATATTTCTTTGTCTAACTCATCAATAATTTCCCTATACTGTTGAAGCAAGGTGTCTTGTGTATTTGTTGCAGTAGAAATGTTCAGACTATGTATTAGTTGAGCAAATTCATTCGGTGTTAGTTGTTGATTTTTATCGCTTAAAGAGTTTTCAGGCGTTTGATGTACTTCTATCATCAATCCATCGGTGCCTAAAAAAAGAGCTTTTTGAGCAATTTCGTAAATATACTTTTTATCTCCTGCAATATGACTTGGATCACAAAAGATAGGAATTTCGGGATGCAATCGTTTTAATTCAATAGGAATTTTCCATAAAGGATTGTTACGATAAACACCGGTTTCGGAAGTCAAAAAACCTCTGTGTATGGCTGCCATTTTAGTGATTCCGAGTTTAGCAAAACGTTCAAAAGCTCCTATCCACAAATTAATATCCGGAGCTATCGGGTTTTTAATCATTATACTAATATCTGTTCCGGCAACTGCATCAGCAATGCCTTGTACTAAGAAAGGATTAACGGTTGTGCGTGCTCCTATCCAAAAATGAGTAATGTTATAACGCAATGCTATTTCAAGATGCTGAGGTGAAACAATTTCAATGCACGATTGAATTTGATATTTTTTTTGTATTTCTTGTAGCCAAACAAGTGCATTTTCGCCAACTCCTTCAAAACTTTTTGGAGAAGAACGAGGCTTCCATATTCCACAACGAAACAAATCAATATTTCCTTGCTGGTGTAAGGCTGCTGCTGTCGCAAAAACTTGTTCTTCCGACTCGGCACCACAAGGACCTGCTATCAGTAAGCGTTGATTTTTCTTTTTTTGTATGATAGGATGAACAACAAACATTCTGAGTATTATATAATTATATGTATTTTTTGTGAATAAAAAAAGTACTAAATACTTAGATGCAAATTTACATAAAATTTCTCTATTCTAATTAAGAGAAAGACTAAGAAAATCTTTTGTTTTTATTTATGATTTATTTGTTTTTTTTCTATTTTTGTAAAAAACTCTCATTATGGAACAAAATGTATTGTTTGCATTTTTATTAACTCTATTGGCTGGTTTGGCTACGGGAATTGGTGGCTTGATAGCACTATTTGCAAAACGCACGAACAAAAGTTTTTTATCTTTTTCGTTAGGACTTTCGGCGGGCGTAATGATTTATGTCTCTTTTGTTGAATTATTAAGACAAGCAGAAGATTTGCTTACTATAGAAATAGGGAAACAAGCGGGACTTATACTTACAGCTACCTGTTTTTTCTTAGGTATGCTATTTATTGCTATTATCGATAAATTAGTGCCTTCTCATGAAAATCCACATGAAATGCGTTCAATAGAAAGCATGCACACACAACCTCCTAAAGATCAAAAATTAATGAAAATGGGAATTATTACAGCGATTGCTATTACGATTCATAATTTTCCGGAAGGCATTGCTATTTTTATAAGTGCAATGGAAAATCCTTCTTTAGGTATTGTCATTGCTGTGGCTATTGCTATTCATAATATACCTGAAGGTATTGCAGTGTCAGTCCCTGTTTTTCATGCTACCGGCAATAAGAAAAAAGCGTTTTATTTGGCATTCTTATCGGGATTAGCCGAACCTATTGGGGCAGGAATTGCCTATTTATTTTTAGCTCCCTTCATTTCACCGTTTATTTTAGGATGTGTATTTGCCTTTGTTGCAGGGATTATGATTTTTATTTCTTTTGATGAACTGCTTCCTGCCGCTCATGAATATGGCAAACATCATATTTCCATTTATGGTCTTATTATAGGAATGATGGTAATGGCAATTAGTTTAATCTTGTTGATTTAAAATAATTTATATTCCATACCCAAAATTTTTTAAGCGATTTTCGTTATTTCTCCAATCTTTTTGTACTTTAACACTCAAAGATAAATACACTTTTTGACCAATAAACGCCTCAATTTCAATTCGTGATTCTATGCCTAATTTTTTTATTGCTTCTCCTTTATGACCCAATAAAATTGCTTTCTGACTTTCTCTTTCCGTATAAATTACGGCATCAATACGTGTTATATCTTTACTTTCTTTATAGGAAAGAATTTCTATTTCAACACTGTAGGGAATTTCTTTTTTATATAAAAGCAAAATTTTTTCACGAATAATTTCCGATACAAAAAATCGTAATGGACGATCGGTTAGTTCGTCTTTTGAAAAATAAGGCGGACAAACAGGAAGTAATTCTACTATTTTTGTCATTAATTTTTCAAGACCTATTTTTTTTGTCGCTGATACATAAAATGTTTCTCTATGCCTTAGTATTTCTTCCCAATAAAGTTGAGTGGCAGTTACTTGTTCGGCTGTAGCTCTGTCTATTTTATTGATAACTAATATTATTGGCAATGTTTTTATTTTTTCTATAATTGCTTCATTGTAGTTTTTTTCGTTTACTTCAACTACGTAAATTATCAAATCGGAGTCTTGCAAGGCAGTATTTACGTATTTCATCATGTACTCTTGCATTTTATAGTTTGGCTCAAGCAATCCGGGGGTATCGGAAAAAACAATTTGAAAATTCTCATCATTGACAATTCCCATAATTCGATGGCGGGTCGTTTGTGCTTTTGACGTAATAATAGATAGTTTTTCTCCAACTAAAGCATTCATTAGAGTTGATTTCCCTACATTTGGATTACCTAGTATGCTAACAAATCCCGCTTTATGTTCCATTTAGTATTTTATTTTATTTTCATTGTTTAGCCAAGCCATAAAAGGCTCTTTACTTTCTTCTTCCATATCATAACGTAAAGTCGGAATTTTTCTTTTTGAATATGATAAATTCAATTCTTTATAGATAAAATCGTCGTCAAATCCGGCTTCTGCTGCTTGTTTTTTATCAGCAGCAAAAACTAAACGTTCTAAATGAGCCCAATAAATTGCTCCTAAACACATCGGACAAGGTTCGCAACTAGAATAAATGGTGCAATCTTTTAAATGAAATGTTTTTAATTTTTTACATGCTGCTCGTATTGCCGATATTTCGGCATGAGCACTTGGGTCGTTTTTAGATGTAACCACATTGGTTCCTTTAGCAATAATTTTATTGTTTTTCACTATAATAGCTCCAAAAGGACCTCCTTTACCTTTCTTCACATTTTCGACTGCCAAATCAATTGCTTGTTGAAGAAATTTCTTATCTCGATTTTCTTTTGTACTCATAATGGCTTATTTATGTAAATCATTGCAAAAATAAATAAAATTTCTTTTGAAAAAAAGCCTAAGTTGCTTCTATTATTAAATAATTTATTTTACTTTTGTAAATTCAATTTTAAAAACTTTATTACGTGATGTTTAAATGTAAAACGCTTATAATCATTCTTTTTGCTTTATCTGTTTTCAATCTTTATTCTCAAACTATTTCCCCTGATTTTAAAGACGGAATGATTTATGTTAAATTAACCGATGATTTTCCATTAGATAAAATTGCTCCTACGGCAAGTGGAAACCCTAACGAAACTACCAATGGAGGAATTATTACTAAAATTCCTATTAATCAATTTTCTTTTTTAAACAAATTATTTAAACGTTATAATGTCATTTCTATTCATCGTCCTTTTACTATCTATGAAAATCCTAAATTATTACGCATATTGCAAATTGAATTTAGTGAAATAAATGATATTGAAAGTTTTATAACAGATTTAGGGAAGATAAAAGAAATTGAATATGCCGAAAAAATTCCTATTGATAAAATCTGTTGGACACCTAATGACCCTTTATATAGCACTAATATCAACGGAGGAAATATGCGATGGCATTTAGATATGATAAAAGCCGATTCGGCATGGGATGTTCAAAAAGGTTCCGCATCTATTAAAGTTGCTGTAGTGGATAATTTTATATGGGGGGACCATCCTGATTTGTTGATAGATTCGGTCAATTTATGTAAAATTTCCTATGATTCCGACTTAGGTTATACATCAACTTTAGGTAATTCGGCTACCATACCTCCTGCCAGTTATACTTCGCAATCATCTACCCAAACAGCTTATTCAGCATCGCATGGAACTCATTGTGCAGGATTAGTAGGAGCTATTAACGATAATGGAATTGGTATTGCTTCTATTGGTGGAGGAGTAACTTTAATGGGAGTGCGTGCTGCTTCCGATGACGGAAAATTAAGTTATACGTTTCAAGGAGTCCATTGGGCTGCAGAAAATGGAGCCAAAGTTATTAGTATGTCGTTCGGTTCCCCTTATTATAGTCAAACCATTGAAACTTTTTTACAAGTTTTATACGAAGCCGGTATTGTATTGGTAGGTGCTGCCGGCAATGAAGGAGATCAAGGTAATCCGATACATTACCCTTCCGAATATGCAAGTGTTATTTCTGTTGCAAGCGTCAATGGAGATAGAAGACTGTCCTATTTTTCACAATATGGCGATAGAGCCGAAATTGCAGCTCCCGGAGGTTTTATTAAATCGTCGGACCCACTATATCCTAATGTGTTAAGCACAACATTTTGTAAATCATATTTTTTAAAATCAGCTTATCCTACTTTACAAAACACCTATTATGATGGTATGCAAGGCACTTCGATGGCATGCCCTATCGCAGCAGGATTGTGCGGATTAATGCTTTCTAAAGATAGCACTTTGTCGCCGCAAGAAATAAAATACAGACTACAAAAAACGGCTTTACCGCTTCATCCGGCTTCTAGCACACAAATTAACGGAAACGGATATATCAATGCTTATGCCGCTTTAACTTTTAAAGAACTGTTAGTAAGAGATACCGTTTATTTTTCCAAAAACGCAGATATTTCCGATACTATTCATATTAAAGCTACCGACAGTTGGCAGATTTTGGATATGCCTTCATGGATAACAACTGATGATAGCATAGGAACCAAAGGAATATCTGTTGTAAAACTAACAACAAACAGTGAAAACACCGGCAGTGAAAATCGAGAAGCAATAATGCAAATTCAGATGGATGATATTGTAAAAGACATTCGTCTCATTCAATTAAATTATGATTTATATATAAACAACAATCCTCATTATGTAGTTTTTTCCGGAGGAAAAATCAATTCGGATACGATTATTATCAATTCAAATGTCGATTGGAAAGTAAGCAATTCTTCTTCATGGCTTGGTATTGATAAAACATCGGGTAATGGGAACGATACCATTATTATTCATTCTAAATCTGCTAACACATGGGGATATAATCGTCTTGATACTATGTATATTCAAGGACTTAATTTTATGTACGATTCGGTAATTATTATGCAAAAAATTCCTGATTTTTTAAAATGGAATGCTTCGTTTACACAAATCGGACCTGCTACTACAGATACGGTATCAATAATGGTTTACTCGAATGTTAATTGGAGCATTACCGGCGATTATTCTTGGATAGAACCCGATAAAACTACCGGAAGCGATTCAATGTTAATTATTTTTACTATTTTAGAAGATAACACTTCAGGAGAAGAAAAAATAGCTTCGTTTGATTTAACCAATGGGAAAATTACAAAAAACCTTAAAATCACTCAAAAAAGCGACCTTTCGATTAATAATTTACTAACGAATCAAGAAGCAATACTTTATCCTAATCCTACTTCAACAACACTCAACATTCAAAATACGGCTGTTGCTTCTATAAGAAAGATTGTTTTATATGATGTGTTAGGAAATTTGATTGTATCTTATCACGATTTTACGAATAATACAATTAGTATTGCTCATTTGTCGAAAGGAGTTTATATTGTAGCTATTTTAATGAATGATAATTCAGTTACTTATCAAAAAATTATTAAATTATAAAAAAGGCATAATAATTGTCAAAAAACTTGAATTAATATTTAATATTAAAGAAGAAAAAAATGAGGAAGACCGTTGCAATTTTTATTATAACACTTATTACAGTTGCATTTGCAAAAGCTCAATTAGTTTATCCCAACTATCAAGACGGGATTATTTATTTTAAATTAAATGATGATGTTGAGTTTAAAGTCAATGAAGATTTAACAGTAGATTTATCCGAATTTCCCACTTTACAACATATTTTTGACAAATACGAGATTACGGCACTCAGTCGACCTTTTTATTTATTCGATAATAAAGATTTATTGCAAACTATTCGTGCCGAATTTTCGAAAGTAAAAAAAGTAGACGAATTAATAGAAATTTTAAGTGCACAAGATATCATTGTTTTTGCCGAAAAAGTTCCTTTGCATAAAATATTATGGACACCCAACGACCCTTATTATACCGGTAATTTAAAATGGCACTTAGATATGATTAAAGCCGATTCGGCATGGAATGTACAGCGAGGAAAAGCATCTATTAAAGTAGCTATTATTGATAATTTTGTTTGGGGAGATCATCCTGATTTACAAATTAGCACTTCTAATCTTTGTAAGTTTACGGCATCCAATAAGTATACCGTTGGGAGTGCCTCTCCTTCTTCTGTTTCAATTCCACAAGGAAGTACATCCGCCGCTTACGACGCTTCGCATGGCACGCATTGTGCAGGATTAGTAGGTGCTATTAATAACAATAGCATTGGAATAGCATCTATCGGAGGCGGCGTTACATTAATGGGAGTAGCAACTAGTTTGGAATCTAAGCCTAAATACATTAGTTATGGCACCGAAGGCGTACAGTGGGCGGCTAACAATGGAGCTAATGTAATAAGTATGTCTTACGGAACTTCTTCAACAAGCTATACAGAACAAACAATTTTAAAATTATGCTATGATGCCGGAATAGTATTAGTAGCTGCTGCCGGAAATGAAGGAGATGAAGATAATTATATTTCGTATCCTGCAGGATATTCTACTGTAATTGCTGTGGCTTCTGTTGATGGAGATGGCAAATTATCTTATTTTTCGCAATGGGGATCAGGAAGAGCAGATATCGCTGCACCGGGAGGATTTATAGAATCAATGACTTATCCCAATATTTTAAGTACCACTTATTGTAAATCTTATTTGCTTTCTTATTATTATCCAAGTTTTAAAAATACTTATTACGATGGTATGCAAGGCACTTCGATGGCTTGTCCTATTGTAGCCGGATTATGCGGATTATTACTTTCAAAAGATAGCACATTAACTCCTGCACAAATAAAGACACGTTTACAACAAACAGCCACTCCATTACACCCCGCTTCTCCTCATACGATTGATGGTTATGGATATATTAATGCTTATGAAGCATTAGGATATGAATATTTAGTGGTTTCCGACACCGTCCTTTTTTTCTCTTCAGAGGCTAATCAGTCAAGAGTTTTCACTATTGAAAGTTCGGTTAATTGGACAATCAACAATATTCCTTCTTGGCTAACAATAAGTCCTACTTCAGGTAGTGCCGGCTCGACTCTTGTAACCATTACAACCAACACAAGCAATGACGGCGATACAACTTTATCGTCTCAGCTTAGCATTCAGGGAGCAGGAGAAGTGGGAATAAGATATTTAACCATTAATCAAGTAAATTATGTTTTAAGTATTGCCGTTTCTCCTAAATATACGGTGCTTAAAGGGGATAAAGGAAGTGCCGATACCTTATACATTGCCTCTAATTTAGAATGGGAAATTGAAAATGATTGCAATTGGTTAGGTATTACTAAAACTTCAGGTTCTGATAACGATACGATAGTATTCTATGCTAAATCAGCAAACACTTGGAGTATAAACAGAATTTGTACGTTAGTTGTCAAATCAATATATGCTATAAACGATACAATATATATCGAACAACGCCTTCCCGATTTTATTAAATTAAGT
The DNA here is from genome assembly GCA_012519525.1 of Bacteroidales bacterium. GTDB lineage: Bacteria > Bacteroidota > Bacteroidia > Bacteroidales > WCHB1-69 > UBA5266. The sequence continues at coordinate 13,126 of JAAYQB010000020.1, forward strand.
GCTCCGTCAGCGATATTGGCAGTTAATAATGGAAGTACGGTTGAAGTTGATCTTTTATCCAATGTTGAATGGACTATTACCGGAGGACAAGATTGGGTAAATATCAATACGACAAGCGGTCGAGATTCGGTTAAACTTGTTTTTACCGCCTTATCCGAAAACACAAGCGGAAGCAATCGTAATGCAACTTATACTATTACCGATGGCGTTATATCACGCAATTTAACGATTACTCAACAAAGCGATGTGTCTGTATTGGAAGCAGATTATCATGAACAACCCATACTGTTTCCCAATCCTGCACAAGATAAACTAAATATTAAAACAGCAAATAATCAATTTGTTGCAATTGAAGTTGTTGATATTATCGGCAAAACGGTAGAAAAATTTGAGTCAAAGAAGAATGATTTTCAAATCGATATTGCCGACTATCCGAAAGGTGTTTATATCATTAAGTTTATAACAGCTTCGAACACTATTGTTTATAAAAAATTTATAAAACAATAAATTAACTGTTTTTTTTCAAGTTAGTTAATATAAAATTTAATTTATCGTTTGTTTTTAAATTTCCATCAATGACGTGGAAGTGATATCCTTTGCGTTGCATTCCTCTAAACCAAGTACGTTGTCGTTTAGCAAATTGATGAATGGCTGTATTTAACAATTTTACCATTTCATCGTAAGTCAATTGATTGATAAGATACAATGTAAGGTATTTATACTCTAATCCGTAATATATTAAATCATCCGACGGTATTCCTTTTTTCAATAGTGCTTCGACTTCTTCTATCATTCCTTCTTGAAGACGTATATGTAAACGATTGGTAATACGTTTTCTTAACTCATCTCTTTCGTAATGAATATAAAAAATCAAAGGCTGAAACAATATTTGTTTCGATTTTTCAGGATTGTTTTTATAATAATCTTGAATTTCGATAGCACGAATTAATCGTTCTCTATCACAAGTATCGGTGTGATTATGAAGAGAAGTATAAGACATTAATAAGTTTATCAGTTCTTCCGTTGACATATTGTCCAATTTTTCTCTTAATGCTTTGTTTTCTTTAACTTCTTCTAAACGATAATTGTCTAAAACAGATGTGATATACATTCCGCTACCTCCGCAAAGTATCGCTCGGCGATTGCGATTGATAATGTCTTGGTAAGCATTATAAAAATCGCGTTGATATTCAAAAATATTATAGCGATAGCCCGGTTCTACCATATCTATTAAATGAAAAGGAATAAGTTTGCCTTTTATTTCATATTCCGTTAAATCTTTTCCCGTACCGATATTCATCCCACGATAAACCTGACGCGAATCAGCACTTATAATTTCACCGTCAATCGCTTCAGCTAAAGCTACGGCTATCTGTGTTTTGCCGCTTGCCGTAGGTCCGATAATACAAGGTAACAGATTATTTTGCATTCTCTCTTTTATATTGTTGGTATTTGTTTCGTATCATTGCTTCTATTTCCCATTTCTGTGATACGATTAAAGTATAATAAGTAAAAGAACAATAAACCATAAATTCTTCTAATTTATTGCCTGTCAAACCGGTTATTTGCTGTACTATTTCAGGATTGTATTTTTGAGCAAGCTCTATTATTTCCTCTTGATGTTGCATCAACTCATTGTATTGTCGTTGCATTTTCGCTTTGCGGCTATATTGTTCATAAAGAAAGGTAAAAGGGTGAGCTAAAGGTGTATTGGCTACTATATTTCCTCCGGTGTTTTGACTGTTGACTATTCCGGCTTTCTCTTCTTTGCTTAAATTCATATCGTCAATAATTGTGCTGTCTTGTTTGCGTGCCATTTCTTTTTTAAATAGCGGATAAGGTTTGATAGCATAAATTTTCACTTCACGCAACATAATCGATTTCATTAACAAGCGAATATAAACTCTTTCTTTGAGACGCAACAAAGAATCGTTCAACACAATGAATTCAGGATTATAGCCTACTCTTGTTATAGCAATCGTATCATAAGCTCTTACGCCTATCGAAAAATCGCCTTTATCGTTGGAAAAAACAGTAGCTCCGGTTGTTAAATTATGAATATAAGTGTTTTCGAGCGGCTGTGAAATTAAAAAGTCAATGATTTTACCTTTGAAAATAGCTTTGCTTTGAGCATATATGCCATAAACAAAAAAAAAGCAACAAATAGTTAAAACAAAAAATGTTTTTTTAAGCATATTATCCTATAATATTTTGCCAAAGACTCTTTATTAACAATTCATGTAATGATGTATTATTTTTGCAAAAATACTAAAAAACTAAAAATGAAAGCATAGCTTCGCTCAATTAAAAAAAGAGAAAAACAACAGCAAAAACGAGAGCTTTAACCCCCATTTTGTTTAATGTTGTTTTCTATTTCTATGATAATCTGTATAGTATATTTGAAGTGAACAGAAAACTGTAAGATAATACACTACCAATTCGTATCTTCTCTTCTTTTCCAAACATATTTATTTATTTTCTTGTTAGTTTGCATTTCATGTGAAACTTTAAATAAAATTTGAAAATAATCTATATTAAAGCATTGTTTCAAATTAATATAAGACGTGTCTTCTTCATCTTCATCTATGTTATCTGTATATGAAACATAGGTATTGATGTATTTTCCTTTTGTTGTATGTAATTCAATATTATCAATATATTTATATCTAATCTTTTTTATTAAATAAAATTTATCATTTATGATGTAAATTTCCGAATTTTTATTTACAAGAAAATCTAATATTTTATTTGAATCATAATTTCCAATAATTTTAGGATACCAAATGCTTTGATTTGCAATTAATAAAGTCAGATTATTAAAAACAACAGTATCATCTTTAATAAAATTCATAATATCATGACGTGTAGCAACATAAAACTCACCATGCGTTTGTAATCTATAACAACCTTTAAAAGGAGGATAAAAATCAAGCCCATAGCATGCTATTTCTTGTATTATATAAGCTTTGGCTACTTTAACTTTTGGTTTACTTTGAGCATATAAACATATATTAAATA
>JAAYQB010000021.1 GCA_012519525.1 Bacteroidales bacterium
ATTATTTTTTAAAATTCAAACTGTATAAAGCCGTAAATTTAAAATAAATTACTATTTTTGCAAAAAAGAAAATAAGATATGGTAATAAAAGCAAAACCATTCATAAAATGGGTTGGCGGAAAGACTCAACTAATTGAAAGCATTGAAAAGGCTTTGCCCAAAAATTTTTCCGACATCAAAAATGTTACTTATATAGAACCTTTTGTTGGCGGAGGTGCCATTTTATTTTGGATTTTACAACAATACCCAAATATTACAACAGCAGTGATTAATGACATAAATCCCGACTTAACAACTGCTTATAAAACTATTAAAGAAACACCGTTTGAATTATGTGATTTTTTGCAAATAATTCAAGATGAATATTTACCATTGGACGAAAACAAACGGAAAGAATATTATTTAAACAAAAGAGAAAGATTTAACACAAAATTACTTGACTCCGTTGAGAATACGGCATTGTTTATTTTTTTAAATCGCACGTGTTTCAATGGCTTATATCGTGTAAACAGTAAAGGACTTTTTAATGTTCCTTTTGGACGATACGCTAATCCTAAAATTTGCGACAAACAAACAATTTTTGCCGATAGTGAAATTCTTCAAAAAGTTGAAATTTTAACAGGAGATTTTGAGAACACCTTAAAATATGCCACAAATAATAGTTTATTTTATTTTGATCCACCCTATAAACCATTAAGTGCAACTTCAAGTTTCAATTCATATACAAAAGAAGATTTCAACGACTTAGAGCAAATACGATTAAGAGATTTTTGTAAAAAAATTGATTTGCTCGGTTATAATTTTATTTTAAGTAATTCTGATGTAAAAGGTAAAAATCCAAATGATAATTTTTTTGATGATTTATACAAGCAATTTAGTATCAAAAGGGTTTTTGCAACAAGAATGGTAAATGCAAATGCAGAAAAACGAGGAAAACTAACAGAATTATTAATTACTAACCAACCATTAAAAGAGCTAAAATATGTCAAAGCAATTTAAAACCTTTATTTCGCAATTAAGTGAAACGAATGCAACACTTGACTACTTTACCGATTTTGGAAAGATCAAAGCCAACATAAATAAAATTTCAATTAAACTAAATCAACTCAACTATTTGATAGGAAAAGAGGACTTAAAACTTGCCGTTGAAGAATTATTTGAAGAAAATGCCAAAGTTTTCGAGGTCTTAGATATTTTAATTGCTGTTAGGAAAAACAAAAATGCCAAAACTTTTAATAGAGAAGGTAAAATTGTTCAGCTTGATTCGTACTTTAAAACTGCCGATAAAATCTATGAATTTATTAAAGATACCGGATTAGGCGAGATATTCAGAAATAAAAACATAACAAACTTAGTTGATTATGTTTTCGGAGTTGAAGTTGGATTAGATACAAATGCTAGAAAAAACAGAGGAGGAGAAAATATGTCAAAAGCTGTTTCTCGTATTTTTGATAAAGCAAAAATATTCTATAAAAAGGAAGTAAACAGCACAGATTTTCCCGAAATTACAAGTTTGGGGGCAGATTTAAAAAGATTCGATTTTGCAATAAAAACAAAAGTTAACACCTATCTAATTGAAACAAATTTTTATAATAGCGGTGGTTCTAAGCTCAATGAAGTAGCTCGTGCTTATTCCGATCTTGCACCGAAAATCAATCAGTATGATGGTTATGAATTTGTTTGGATAACAGACGGACAAGGTTGGTTGTCGGCAAAAAACAAATTAGAAGAAGCTTACAATATTATTCCAAGCGTATATAACCTGACAAACTTAGATTCATTTACTCAAAAAATTAAAAAAGAAGAAATATTAACTTTTTAACTTTAAAAATATGGCTTGTAAAAAAGATCATTCAAGAATTCAAACTATAATGGCAATTTTACCTATAGATCAGGGTGGAAAGGGAAGACATAAATGTGCTGCATGTGCTTACGAATTAGGTTTTGAAGCAGGTAGTCAATTAAAAGAAAAAATAGATTTAGAACAAGTATTAAATTCATTGGAAGAAAGCCAAGCAAAAGAACAAAGACACAAAAGCCCTCATGCATCATATGCACAGGGGTACATAGACGGTGTGAACTATTTTTATTCCAAACAGTAAAGATGGTTATTATTCCTTTTTTCAAATCCACCGATAAAGCCTTCACTTTACTTCAAGGCGATTGTATTGAACTTCTTAATCAGTTTGATTTTAAATTCGACATGATCTTTGCCGACCCTCCTTATTTTTTGTCAAATGACGGCATTTCGGTACAAAGTGGCAAAATGGTCAGCGTCAACAAAGGCGATTGGGATAAATCGCAAGGTTTTGAAAAAGATAATGAATTTAATCGCAGATGGCTGAAGGCTTGCAGAGAACATCTCACTGAAGACGGAACTATTTGGATAAGCGGGACATTTCACAATATCTTTTCTGTTGCTCAAATGCTTACCGAATTGGAATACAAAATTTTAAATTGCATTACTTGGGCAAAAACAAATCCTCCGCCCAATCTTTCTTGTCGCTATTTTACTCATTCTACCGAATTTGTAATTTGGGCAAGGAAAAGCAAAAAATCCTCTCATTTTTATAATTATGAGCTAATGAAAACCATTAATGGCGGTACTCAAATGAAAGATGTTTGGCATTTACCTGCTATAGCTCCTTGGGAAAAATCGTGTGGTAAACATCCTACACAAAAACCACTATCTTTATTAACAAGAATTATATTGGCTTCCACTAAAAAAAATGCGTGGATATTAGACCCTTTTACAGGAAGTTCAACAACAGGAATTGCTGCAAATCTTGCCAATAGAAAATTTCTTGGTATTGATAAAGAAGAAATATTTTTAACTATTTCAAAAAACAGAAAACTTGAAATTGAAAACCCTCAAATATTTGGTGTTTACAGAAAAAAACTTAATGGATTTGAAAGTAAAAATCAATTGGAATTGTTTTTAGCAAACGAACCTGAAATTGAATATGAAAGAAGTTTAAATTTTAACAAAAACTCTTAATTATCATTTTGATTTTTAGCGTATTTATATTATTTTTTAAAATTCAAACTGTATAAAGCCGTAAATTTAAAATAAATTACTATTTTTGCAAAAAAGTTTTATACTGTTAAATTTATTAGTTAGATAGATTGAAGTTAGTTATCGATTAAAAAAATGAATACAAATTTTACGAAATATTCAATGCATATGAATTGAATTAAAAACGGGTGTAAATAAAGTATATAAAAGTGTAAATTTAAAAATCAACAAATTGAAAAGACAGATTATCATAGCATTTATAATAGGAATGACTTTAATTTCATGTAAACAAAACAATGTTGATGGGATTATAATTGAAAAAACTCTTTATGCTCATCAAGATTTTAAAAGTAATAGACAATTAAGAAACCTAATTAAAAAAACTTTGGAGAAAGATGAAAAAGCATTAGTAGAATTGAAAAAGTTTTACTGTGGTGATGGAGCAGCTTGCTATGATTTGGGATTTATAATCACACAAATTATCTATAGATTAGGAGAAGAGGATTTTATCCAAATGGTTAACAAACTTGAAAATGAAGAAATATACGGACTTCAAAATCTTATTGTTGCCGGACTTGAATATGGCGATAACGATAAGGATGGAAAAATGGATAAAAAAAGAATAGAAAATGAATTCCCTGAATTATTAAATTTATTCAACAAAAAGACAAAGTAATTAAACAACTGCAATAAATACCTACGCCACAATATACAATATAAAACAAAAACTTTAGTGGCATGTAGTCTGCATCAACGTTCTTTTTCGCAAATACTTTAGTCTTATTTAACTGATTTATTGATATACAAAAACATAATAAAAAACGATATACAAACGTTGTAAATTTAACATTTACGAATATTGTATATTTATTTCGTAAAACACATCTCAGGCTACATTACAAACCTGCTAAAAGGAGAAATGCTGAAAATCCTGCAACAATTAAGGACTTTGACAGTAATTGGTTTTACGACTTGAACAACCCAAACAGCGTATTAACACTCATTAAAAACATTAACGAACTATGACAAAAGAAAGAATGATAGTCCCCAATAAAGTACATAGCCATGAGGTTTTCAGTGGTATGTAGCTCACAGCAATTTTTTCTACACAAACATTAAAACAAATCATTTAATTTAAATACTTGAATAACAAGCAGTATATATTTATTTTTATCTTTTTTATCAAAAAAAAATTCTTTCTATTATAAAAATTAGTACTTTTGCGAAAAATTAATAAAGCAGTAATAAAACAGTAATGAAAATTGTTAATAAATTTATCGTTTTAATTTTACTTTTTGTCTTTACAAGTAATTCACAGGCACAAACATCGCATGAAAGGAAAGATTGGGGACCTACATTTATCACAAGTGCTTCATTTGTAAACGGTATTCATAAAGTTACTTCTCATGGGGGAATCAACAACATTGCCAATAAAATTCCCACTGTGGGTATTTCACAATTTATGGGCTATCAGTTTTCTCACTATTTTATGGTGGGCTTAGGTGTTAGTTTCGATTATTGGACCAAACCGAGAAACGCTTTTATCCCCATTTATCTTGACCTGCGTATCAATATGATGAATCACGATTTTTCGCCTCATTGGTATGTAAACGTAGGCTACGGAAGTCGTTGGAATATAGATTCTAAAGCACAGTCAGCTCACGGTATTAATACAGAAAAATACGTTCTACATGGTGCTAAACCGGGCATTATGCTCGAATCGGGCTTAGGTGTAAAAGCAAACGCCAGCTATTCGAATGCTATTATTCTTACTTTCACAATGAAAGCACAAGAATCGGCGGTTAAGTATTGGGACAGTAGTACCGGTTCCGGTGGCACACAAGAAAAATATTTTCCTAATACCTATGAAAACAATTGGTATCTATTCATAGGTGTAAAAGCAGGTATCACTTTCTAATTTATTTCTTCGTCAACTCATAACAAACAATGGCACTTGCTACGGCAACGTTCAAAGAGTCAATCTTATGTGTTGCTTTGGTAGGAATATAAATTTTTTCATCTACACAAACACTTAAACTCGATGAAATTCCATTCGATTCATTGCCTATTAATACCGCACTTTTAGAAGCAAAATCAACATTCTGAATAGCCTTCCCTTCCAAAAAAGTACCGTAAACAACATAATCTTCGGGAAGCTGTTTAATAAATTCATTCAAGTCGGTATAAAACAATTGCACACGCGTAAAAGATCCCATCGTAGCTTGTATCGTTTTCGGATTATACAACTCTACCGTTTGCTCGGAACAAACAATAGACTGAATTCCAAACCAATCGGCAGTACGTATCAAGGTGCCTAAATTACCAGCATCTTTGATGTCTTCCAACAACAAACACTTAGAAGAGAGTTCTATGGCTTTATTTTCTTTCATTTCGACCAAAGCAAATATTTCGGGTGATGTTTGCAAAGCACTCACTCGTTCGGCATCAGCAACGCTTATTTCGGTAAGAGGAAAAGAAAAAACACTTTCATTTTTACTTATCCATGAAGCTGTTGCATAAACATTTTTCACTTGAAAATCGCTTTTCAATACTTCTGCCACCGATTTTTTCCCTTCAACGATAAACAGTTGATGTTCTCGACGGTATTTCTTTTGTCGTAAAGAACGCAACAACTTCAATTCATTTTTCGACACCATTGTCTACTCTATTTATAGCTAAAAACACTTCCTCCAAAAAACTCTCGTAAAATAGAGGATTGAGGTACATCATCTTCCGGAATTTCGACGAAATAACCCAACAATTTTTTCAGGCGCATTGCTTCCGTATATTCATCCGAAGTTTCGTTGACTTCGTTTAATAGAGGCATAGCAAAATGTTTTAAAATACTTAATTCGCACAATATCGCTGAATTAAACATGCTATCTGCTTCCTCTTGGTAAGGAAATATCCATTTTTCTTCTCCTTTACGCACGCTCAACCAACGACTTAACGAATCTTTAGCCGAATAACCACGATAGCGATAATCGCGTACCATACGTCTTATCAAACGATTGTCGTTAGAATGGATAGGATTATGTTTATCCATAGCCAAAGAGGTTAATGCCGAAGCAAATACTTTGTAAATTAAATCAGGATGAATACCTTTCGAAATAAGAGGATTCAAACAGTGAATACCTTCGACCACTAAAATAGATTTACTGTTTAATTGCAATGTTTTACCTGTCCACAGCTTTTTCCCTATATGAAAGTCGTAGGTGGGTATTTTTATTTCCTTGCCTGCTAAAATATCTTCTAATTGTTGGTGAAAAAGCGGTATATCAATAGCATCAATATGTTCAAAATCATAATCCCCATCCTTATCGCGAGGAGTATATTCTCTTTCAACAAAATAGTTATCGAGCGATAATTGAATAGGTTGATAACCTAACATTCCTAATTGCACTGCAATGCGTTTACATATCGTTGTTTTTCCCGATGCGGAAGGTCCGCTCAAAAGTACTACTTTTACCCCTTGTCGTTCGGCAATACTGTCGGCTATGTTCATGATTTTCTTCTCTTGCAAGGCTTCCGTCATCAACAATAAATCTTTTGAATGTCCTTTTTTAATAGCATTGTTTAAAGCTCCCACATAAGGAACTTCCATTATTTTATTCCATTCTTTATGTTCTTTGAAAACAGAAAACAACTTAGGCGATTCATTCAAATTCATTAACCTAAAAGGTTCTCTTCGTGACGGCATACGCAACAACATCCCCGATTCAAAGGGAATTAAGTCAAAAACAGTTAAATAAGCCGTAGACGGGACTAAACAGCCAAAGAAATAATTAGGACAGCCGTCCAAATAATAAACAGAAGTATAAAACACATTCCGATGTTCCAATAATTCTTTTTTATCCATCAAACCTTCAGCTTCATACAAATCAACAGCTTCTTTGGTCAGCATCTGCGTGCGTATAAAAGGAATATCGGCAGCTACCAATTCTTTCATACGTTTCAATATTTTCTCTACTACTTCACTATTTACTTGAAAATTTGGATTTTCAAATTCACAATACTTCCCTCCTAATATGGAATATTTCACTATAATATCTTCCTCAGGATAAGTATCTTTAATAGCTTTATAGAGCAAAAAATACATCGAACGCTCATAAGCAGCATAGCCTGAAATACAAGAAATATCGACAAAAGTAATCACTTTACTTTTATATATCTCATACTTAAGACTTTTTATCTCATTATTTACTTTAGCAACTAAAATCGGATAAGACAATTGTACATTCATATCTTCGGCTATATGTGCCAATGTTGTTCCTAAAGGATACTCTTTCCGCTGATTATCTTTATTTGTACAAACAATTTCAATCATATATCTTTAATTATTATTGTATTATATTTACTTCAGGCTCTAAATTAATGTTAAATTTTTCAAGAATATCTTGTTGTATTTTCTTTGCCAAATCAAGTATTTCTTTTCCGGTTGCTTTACCATAATTAACCAATACCAATGCCTGCAAAGGATATACTCCCGCATCTCCATCTCTCACTCCTTTCCAACCTGCTAAATCAATCAATTGCCCGGCAGCCAATTTTTTATTACCATCGTCCGTATCATAATGTATTAAATTCGGATACAACTGTAATAATTGCCGTAAGTGCTGATTGCTTACAATAGGATTTTTGAAAAAACTTCCGGCACTTCCTATTTCACTAATATCCGGCAGTTTGCTGTTACGCAACTCTAATACCATCTCTGAAACATATTGTAAAGAAAGATCGCTTTCATCCAACCTACTCCTCAAAGCTTCGTATTCCAAATTATAAGTTTCTTTTTTCGATAAACGAAAAACAACATTTACAATCAAGCATTGGTTTTTTAATTTTGTTTTAAAAATAGAACTTCTATACGAAAATTCACAATCAGCATTGTATAAAACAAAGTCATTTTTAGTGCGTATATTATAGCCTTCTACTTGATAAATCAAATCTTTAGCTTCAACACCATAAGCACCTACATTTTGCACGGCACTACTCCCTACACAACCCGGAATGCCAATCAAATTTTCAATGCCGTAATATTGATTACTCAAGCAATAATCAACAAAATCGTTCCAAACCATACCAGCAGCTACTCTAAGATAAACAAAATCACTATCTTCCTCTACTGTTTCAATACCTTTTGTTCGTATATGAATAATATTTGCATCGTAATCATTAACAAACAAAAGATTACTTCCACCACCTATAATAAAATGCTTCTCTTCAAATACTTTAGCCTTAAATAAAGATGTTATTTCACTTTCTTCCTCTATAATGATTAATTGTTGACAGCTTACGTCTATTTTAAAAGTATTGTAATCTAATAAAGACGCTTTTGGGAGAATTTCCATATTTTAAAATTTGCTATTGTAAATAAAAAAAACGCTTTTTTAAAACATTTATTATTGTTAATTTATTTTTAATTCCCTTTTTTAACAACATCTTAATTCATGAAGATGTTTTTCGTGAATAATAGAAAAAATTTAAAAAAATAACATAAAATTTTACATATAACTGAAATAGAATAACTTAAAATAAATATTCAAACTTTAATCCAAAAACTATAGGAGATTATCAAAATTTTGTTTTCCTTTGCATTTTAATTTCTCAATTAACATCGTTAATTTAATTTATTAAAAACAAAGTAGTTATAATATGTACGAAATAAAAAAACATCCTATTTTGGATATTGCTGAAGCCGAAATCGTCGAATTTTTGTTTGAAGGGAAAAAAGTAATAGGTAAAAAAGGATACACCATAGCGGCAGCTTTGCACCGAGCAGGCTACCCTATCCACAGCCATAGTATCGACAATCGCCAACGCAGTTTGGAATGCGGTATAGGAAAATGCAGTGCTTGTGAAATGTTAGTGGACGGTGAAATACGCAGAATTTGTATTACAAAAGTTGACAACGTAAAAGAAGTAAAAGAAATACCCAAAGATTATTTACCTTCTCATACTGAAAATCAACAAAAAAATATTAATATATATAAAACAACAGTTGCTATTATCGGTGCAGGACCGGCAGGATTAGCCTGTAGAGAACAACTCAACAAATTAAACATTGCTAACTTAGTTATTGATAACAATGCTGTTATTGGCGGACAATTCAATATGCAAACACACCAATTTTTCTTTTTCGAAAAAGAAAAAAAATACGGTGGCATGCGTGGTTTTGAAATAGCTAAAACCTTAGCCGGCGACGACCACACCGGTATTATCTTAAACTCTACAGTATGGGATATTCTCGAAGGCAAGCGTTTAGCTGTAAAAAACATCGAAACTGAAGAAATATTTTATGTCGATGCCGAATATTTGGTCGTTGCTTCCGGAGCTGTTCCTTTTATGCCGACTTTCGAAAACGACGACCTTCCGGGAGTTTATACCGCCGCCGTTTTTCAAAAAATGATGAATCAAGAACATACACTTCTTGGCAAAAAAGTGCTTACCATAGGTGCTGGAAACATCGGATACTTAACCTCTTATCAAGGTATGCAAGCCGGTGGGCAAATCAAAGCCATTATAGAAGCAATGCCCAACGAAGGCGGATTCCCTGTTCAAGCCAATCGCGTCCGACGTTTAGCCATTCCTATTTTAACATCTCATGTTTTATTAAAAGCCATTCCTAACGAAAACCATGACGGCATTGTCGGAGCTGTCATAGCCGAATGCAAAAACTTTAAAGCCATACCCGGCACCGAAAAAATAATTGACGATATTGATATTATCAATGTATGTACAGGTCTGATTCCTGACAACCAACTGCTTATTAAAGGAAAAGAAGTATTCGGATTAAAAACCTTTGGAGTAGGCGACAGCATTCGTATCGGCGAAGGCACCAGCGCTGTTTTAAGAGGAAAACAAGCAGCTTATGAAATAGCAGAGAACCTAAACGTTCGTTTCAATCATGATGAATATTTAGAAATATCTAAACAATATATTGACTCGCAACAACATCCGATACGTGTTTTAGACAATCCCAATCTGCCTTCCAAAGAGCGTATGAACACAAAACCATTTGTTGTAATTGATTGTATTTACGGATTTGCTTGCAACCCATGCTCTTTTGCTTGTCCTTACGGAGCTATTACCAAATCAAGCACTTCTACCGTTCCATCTATTGATTACACCAAGTGTATAGGCTGTATGAATTGTGTATATCAATGTCCCGGTCTTGCTATGTTCGGTTATAATCTGGCAAAAAACGAATTGTTTTTACCCATAGAATATCATGCCGACGAAGGCAGTGAAGTATTTTTAGTAAATAATAAAGGCGAAAAATTAGGAAAAGGAGTTATAGAAAAAATACTTGTAAAGAAAAACAAAACCAATATTGCGCGTGTAAAAGCTATTGATATATCCAACGAAGATTTAATTCAAGTAAGAGGATTTATTCTTCAATCCAATTATCCTAATCAATTAGAATTTAAACCTCTACAAGATAGTGATAGCGAAACTTATGTTTGCCATTGCGAAGATATAAAAGTTGAAGACTTATTAGCAACCATAGGCAAGCGTTCCTTTATTTCTGTTGATGAACTGAAACACATTACACGCTTAGGAATGGGACCTTGTCGAGGAAAACGCTGTATTCCAAGAGCAAAACAAATACTTCGCACTCATGGCATTGAAGTCGTCGGCGACTCAACACCAAGAGCACCTCTTTCTAACCAAGTAACATTAGGCGATTTACACACCTCCAATGCTACGGAAACTTTTATTTTTCCAAAAAACAACAATGTCAAAAAAGAAGATGTGGATATTTTAATAGCAGGCGGTGGCATTGCAGGCAGTGCCCTCTTCCGTTATTTTACCGAAGCAGGCAAACAAACCACTCTCATCAATTACGATAGAGGTTCTTCGTGGAGAAATATCGGTGGCGGACGTCCTGCTTTCTCTCATCCCGACATTTCGGATATTGCCAATCATAACTTAGAAATATTCAAGGAAATACAAAAAAATTACAATATCGATTTCAAACCCACTCGTTATGTGAATTTAGTGCATGACGAACCCACATTCCGTGCTTTAGATGCTTCTCGACAATGGTCCGACGCCATTATGTATGAACGAAAAGACTTTCAAAAAGAAATATCTGCCTTATGGGATCCTCATTTAACGACTTATTCACATGCCTTGATTACCAATAACTGTTGGCAAGCTACACCGGGACGTGTTATAGAATATATTCGTGGAAAAGCAATCAATCAAGGTGGAGTATTGATGGAAGACGCTCAACTATTGCATGTTCGAAAAGAAGGTGATAAATATTACGCATTGATACTAACCCACAACCGACAATATATCGAATACAGATGCAATCATTTTGTAAATGCTTTAGGTTCGGAAGCCGAAAAATTCAGCAGAATGTTAGGCTTCGACACCGGAATATACCCTGTTAAACATCAAGCTTTTATTACAAGAAGACTTCCTTTAATGGGTAAGAACGGCGATGCGTTAGACATGATTATCGACCGTCGTAAATACAAAGGATTTACAGCCGTCTACGGACATCAACTCAAAAAGACAGGACAAATCATAGGATGTGCCTCACCAAGTTGTGACCCCAACGAAACAAATAAAAATTTAAAACATAACAGCAAAGATTTCTTAGAAATTGTATCTGAAACTTTTAGTCAGTGGATACCCAACCTGAACAGCGTAGGATTTCACGCTGTGTGGAGTGGCTACTATTTAGAACCACGCTATATTGTTGACCCCGACAACGGATTATTAATAGGATTACGCGGACATGGATTTATGTTAGGGCAATACTTAGCAAAAATGTACGTGGATAAATTTTTAGGAAAAAAAGTGCCAGGTTATATGGAAGAACTAAAACTTTCAGGTCAAGGACTGAACGAAACCGCTTTCAAATAACCTTCTTGCACTTTTGTTGCTATTTTAAATTATATTTTGGTAAACTTTCTTAACAATTGCTAATCTTTTGTAATGCTAACTGCCAATTCAATACTTTTTTCGACAGCATATCTTCCGCCTATCGAATACTTTGTAGCTTTTCTAAAAACAAATAATGCTTTATTAGAAATTCACGAGCATTTTAAAAGAAGAAGCTACTCTAACCATTGTTTAATTGCTAATGTTAGCGGACCACATCAACTAACCATTCCCGTTACGAAAACATGCCCTAATCATTGTCCTATAAAGGATATACGTATTGATTACTCTGAAAAATGGCAACACACCCACTGGAAAACACTTGAAACTTCTTATAACAAAAGTCCTTTCTTTTTATACTACAAAGACTATTTTGAACCTTTTTACACTAAAAAAATCCCTTATTTATTAGATTATAATCTGCAACTGTTTGATGTTGTTTGTAATTTATTAAAAATAAAACATCGCTTCACTACTACTAATAGCTATATCAACCCAACAAGCGATAACTTAATAGATGTAAGAGAAAGCATTGATTTAAAAAAAAGAACCCTACCCGATTATCCTTTTAAAAACATGCAAGCATACCGGCAAGTTTTTGAAGATAAAATAGGCTTTATCCCTAACTTAAGCATCATAGACTTGCTTTTCAACAAAGGAGCGCAAACAAAAGATTATTTAATGCAACATTTACATTTATTATCATTACTTAATTAAAGTTACATAAATTGAAAATTGATTGTAATATTGTTGTAATTTGTAATTTATTTTTATTACTTTTGCACTTACAAATATGCGCACTTTTATATGCTTAAGAAAAATTTTTTATTTTTTATTTTAATATTCATTGTTTCAATAACTTGTGTTATTTCATTCAACAATTGTAAATCTAGTGCACAAGTAGCCATAGAAGAACAAGAGGCTAAAAAAAGACAAAGAGAAAAAGAAGAACTAAAAGCATACGAAGAAGCAGTAAAAAGGCATATGGCAAAGCAAAGTAAAACAACACGCAAAATGATGAAAAAAAGTGATAAACAAAGAAAAAAGGCAGTAAGTAAAACAATACGTAAAAACACTAAAAAACAAAAATGCACTCAGTAACAGCTATATATCAAAAGTAAACTCTTAAAAAAAAATAAAAGTGTAAAATTTGCTAAAAACATCAAAATGTAATGATTTTTTTTATACTTTTACAACTTTAAAACAGAAAGACAAGTCTTGTTATAATTTTATATTTAAAACAATAAGAAATATGTATAAAAAAATATTTTATGTACTTGGAATAGTTATATTTACTCTCACTTATGGCTATTCTCAAAATGCAACTCTGAAAGGAAAGGTAACCGATGAAAAAGGCACGCCTGTTGACTATGCAAACGTAAAAATAATGCAAGAAGGTTCATTAATTACAGGTTCTACTACGGGTGAAGATGGAAGTTTTACAATAAAACCCATTCCAACCGGTACATTTGACTTAGTTGTATCCTTTGTAGGTTGTCAAGAAAAGAAAATAGTAGGTATAAGCTTTCGAGGAAGCGAAGTCAAATTCCAAGACGTACAAATTAATTGTTCTTCCGGTACGCTTTTAACAGAAGTAGTAATTGTAGATACCAGAGAAATATTTTCGAAAGACCAAACTGAATCTAAATCCACTAGGGATGGGAGTGAGATTGCCGAAATGCCCGGGAAAGACGTTTCAAGCGTTCTTTCAACAATGAGTTCTGTTGTAGGTTCCGGCGATAATATTAGTGTAAGAGGAAGCAGAACTGCCCCACAATACATACAAGACGGTGTAAAAATGTCAGGCTCAGGAGGTATTCCTGCTTCAGCTTTGGCAAGCGTTTCTTTGATTGCCGGAGGTATTCCTGCACGCTATGGAAATGCAACAAGCGTTGTCGAAATTGAAACAAAAGGTCCGTCACGTTCCGTTAACGGTTCCATAGATTTATATGGCAATATAGAAGGATACAACAATGGCGGTTTTCAATTTGTATTATCAGGTCCTATTAACAGCAAGAAAAACAGAGCAAGACCGGAAGAACAACAAAATAGAATCGGCTATATGATAACTGCTATGGGTTCTTACTCTTCCGGTGGAATTTACAGAGGCGGAACTTATAGAGCACCTCAAGAATTAATAGATAAAATCATTGAAAACCCTTTACGCCCTGCAGTAGGCGGAGGCTCAACAGCAGCAATGAATCCTGAAATAGCTTTTGTAACCAAAGACCAATTAACAATAGGAAAAACCGTTCAAAATGGAGAAAGCTATGGAGGTACTGTAAGTGGAAAACTTGACTTTAGAACAAGAGCGAATATCGACATTATTATGAATGGAAGATTCAGCTATAGTAAAGGAAGAAGCTGGAGTTTTGGAAACTCACTTTTTAACTCTAAAAACAATGCGGAATCGGAAAGCATGGGCGGATTGGGCATGATTCGATTTACTCAAAAATTCAAGGATACCGAAAAATCTTTATTTAAAAACGTGTATTATCGTATTCAAGCAGACTATCAATTCTCTACAGGACAAACCTATAATAAATACCATAAAACTAATATTTTTGATTACGGATACATTGGACAATTTATCCATAGTGAACGAAAATTCTATAATATTGGAAGCGACACTTTAGATGGGCATTTCTATGAAAATGTAAGAATTTTATCCAGCTATTATTATCCTTTGGATACTTTTATCGCTTCCGATAAAAACCCTGCTTTAGCACGCTACACTGAATTAGCTTACAATCAATTACGAGAAGATGGAGCAACTACTATTTTTGATGAACACATTCAAACATATAACGGCTTATTAAACGGAGAACATCCATCAAGTGCTTATGGTTTATTTGTAGCTCCCGGCGTAGGTTATTCTAGTTATGGTAAAAGCAGAGGACATCAATTCGGCTTTAATGCTTATGTTTCGTTCGACATTAAAAAAGATCACGCTATTGAACTTGGCTACCAATTCGAACAATCCATTAGTCAATCTTTTAGCGTAGGAGCTACAGGTTTATGGACATTGATGAGACAAAAAGCTAATTCTCATATCAAAGAATTAGACGCAACAACAGGAATAGGAGTATTTATTGACGGCATTTTTGTAGATACTATTAATTATAAAAAACTTATTAACTATGGAGCTCAAAGTACCTTTGATAAAAACTTACGTGCAAAATTAGGAGCAGCTGAAGATGAATGGATTGACATAGACAATCATCAACCGGAAACCTATAGCTTGGATATGTTTTCAGCTGAAGAACTTATTAATGAAGGAAATTCTTATATAGACTATAGCGGATACGATTTTACAGGTACAAAATTAAGGTATAAACCCACTACTATGGAAGATATGAAAAAATGGTTCAACGATTCTAATAGTCAAATACTATCCGACATTGGTGCTTCTATGCCTATTTATCACGCCGCTTATATACAAGATAAATTCTCTATAAGAAACTTAATATTTAATGTCGGTTTACGCGTTGACATTTTTGATGCCAATACTCCAATGGTCAAAGATATGTACCTCTATAGAGAAGCCTATACTATCAAAGAAGCTAAACAACAAAATGCTACTTTTGCCGAAGGCTATAAAGTTCCGGAAAGTATGGGCGACGATTACATTATGTATGTACTTGATCCTACTGCTAATGAATTAA
>JAAYQB010000022.1 GCA_012519525.1 Bacteroidales bacterium
AAAAACAATACCAAAATAACACCCAATATACCAATAAGCGTTTCTGTAAAAAATATTTTTCTATTCATTATAAATCAATTTCTATATTTTTAGAGATTAAATTCCTTTTGATATAGTTAGTAGTTTTTTTCTTCAAAAAATCACAGACAAAAAATAATTTTTTATTTTTGCTTTAAATTTCTTTTTATTTTTGCCATGAATCATTGGGTGTGTGATTTTTTTATGGTTTTTTGTACTAATAAAATATCAGAACGAATAAATAAGATATGGATAAGGCTGAAAAAACAGCATATTTTGAAGACATAATTTTAAGGCATTTTTTGTCTTTTTAGAAAATAAGTATACAAAACTTTATAAAATCCCTCATTAATATTAGTTTCAACTAAATCAATTAAATATTGTTCGCAACGTAATTTTAATTCTTGTTTATATTCTCTCATCGATTTTTGATATAGTGTTCTCATCTCACTTGCATTCACTTTAATTACCTCTTGCGTTTCCATATCAATGAATTTATAAGGTTTATTGTCAAATTCAAAATTGATTTCTAAACTTTCATCATAAACATGAAAAAGAATAACTTCGTGTTTGTTATGGCGCAGATGTTTTAAAGCTAAAAACATTTCTTCTTGTTCTTGTACATTGTCAAACATATCGCTAAAAATAACAACAAGAGAGCGTTTATGTATCCGTTCGGCTATTTCGTGTAAAGAGTCAATTACATTGGTCGTTTGTTTTTGATTTTCATCATAATTCGATAACAATTTTTCTAATTCTGTTGTTATCATTTTAATATGAATATTATTTGATTTTGCTTGTGAATGAAAATCAATTTTATCGGAAAACAACGATAAACCTACTGCATCGCGTTGTTGTTTTAGCATTTGAATAATAGCCGCAGCTGCATACACCGAAAAATAAAGTTTTGATGGCGTTTCTAAAGACAATGTCTTTCTAATTGGAAAATACATAGAAGAAGATGTGTCAATAATGATTTGACATCGTAAATTAGTTTCTTCTTCGTATTGTTTTACAAATAGTTTATCTGTTCTACCATAAAGTTTCCAATCTATATGACGCGTAGATTCTCCCGTATTATAAGGACGATACTCGGCAAATTCGACAGAGAATCCATGAAAAGGACTTTTATGTAAACCGGTGATAAAACCTTCAACTAATTGTTTAGCAATCAATTCTATATTGCTGAATTGTCGAAGTTTATTAGTGTCTATACGGCTCATAAGTTATTATATATTTATCGTCTATAACACAACGCTATTAATGTGTTTTTATTTTTTTATAGTAAATAATTTTTTTAATCGAATTTACTGACATATCAGCAGTTTCTTGTTCTGTATATATGCCTAACTGTCAGTAAATTCATCTTGGAATGAGATTTGAACACATAAAAAATAGTTTTAAATTAATATTAAAAAAATTATGAATATCGAAAAATTTACAATAAAAAGTCAAGAGGTAATCAGTAAAGCACAGCATATTGCATTGGGAAAACAGCAACAACAGATTGAAAATGCTCATTTGCTCAAAGCTATTTTTGAAGAAGACAAAGACATTGTTCCTTATTTGTTGAAAAAGAATAATATAAATACTGCTATTTTGATACAGGCTGTTGATAAAATGGTAGATAGTTTGCCTATCGTTAGTGGTGGAAGCGGTATTTATTTATCGAATGCTGCTAACCTTAGTTTGCAAAAAGCGATTAGCAGCTTAACTGAATTTAAAGATGATTATGTGTCTATAGAACATTTATTACTTGGTATATTACAGTCCAACGACAATAGTTCACAGCTTTTAAAAGACAGCGGATTAACAGAAAAAGGATTAAAGAAAGCAATTATGGAATTGCGTAAAGGAAGTCGCGTTGATTCGCCTCATGCCGAAGAAAGTTACAATGCTTTGAATCGTTATGCTCTTAATTTAAATGATTTAGCACGAAAGGACAAATTAGACCCCGTTATCGGAAGAGAAGAAGAAATCAGAAGAGTATTGCAAATTCTTTCGCGGCGTACGAAAAACAATCCTATTTTAATAGGAGAAGCCGGAGTAGGGAAAACGGCTATTGCAGAAGGTTTAGCTCATCGAATTGTTTCGGGGGATATTCCTGAAAATTTGAAGTCGAAACAAATTTTTTCTTTGGATATGGGGGCTTTGATTGCCGGAGCCAAATACAAAGGAGAATTCGAGGAAAGATTAAAAAGTGTTATCAAAGAAGTTACACACAATGATGATATTATTTTATTCATTGATGAAATTCATACATTGGTAGGTGCAGGTGGAGGTGAAGGCGCTATGGATGCGGCAAATATTTTAAAACCTGCATTGGCAAGAGGAGAATTAAGAGCCATTGGAGCAACGACAACTAACGAATATCAAAAATTTATCGAAAAAGATAAAGCATTAGAACGTCGTTTTCAGGTTGTTTATGTTGATGAACCCGATAGAAGTGCTTCTATTTCCATTTTAAGAGGATTAAAAGAACGCTATGAAACACATCATAAAGTTAAAATATTGGACGAAGCCATTATTGCTTCCGTTGATTTATCACAACGCTATATCTCCGACCGTTCACTTCCCGATAAAGCTATTGATTTAATTGATGAAGCTGCTGCAAAATTGCGTTTGGAAATCGATTCGGTACCTCAAGCCTTAGATGATATTGAACGTAAAATTAGACAATTGGAAATAGAACGCGAAGCGATAAAAAGAGAAGGTGATAAAGAAAAAGTAGAAGATTTAAGCAATCAAATTGCAGAACTTAACCAAGAACGTAATAGTTTAAAAGCACGTTGGGAGCAAGAAAAAGAACTAGTAAACAATATACAACAATATAAAAATGACATTGAAAATTTTAAATTTCAAGCATTACAAGAAGAGAGAAACGGCAATTACGGCAAAGTTGCCGAAATACGTTACGGAAAAATAAAAGAATTAGAAACGGCTATCGAAACTACTACTAAACAATTACATGAAATACAAGGCGGCAATCCAATGATTGATGAAGCTATCGGAGCCGATGATGTTGCTGCTATTGTTGCCCGATGGACGGGAATCCCTGTAAACCGTATGATGCAAAGTGAAAAAGAAAAGCTATTGCATTTGGAAGAAGAATTACACAAACGTGTTGTCGGACAAGATGAAGCTATCGAAGCCATTGCAAATGCAATACGTCGTAGTCGTGCAGGTTTGCAAGATAGTAAGCGACCGATAGGTTCATTTATTTTTCTTGGGACAACAGGTGTTGGAAAAACGGAATTAGCCAAAGCCTTAGCTGAATATTTATTTAATACCGAAAATGCTATTGTACGTATTGATATGTCTGAATATCAAGAAGCTCATTCCATTTCAAGATTAGTAGGAGCTCCTCCGGGCTATGTCGGTTATGACGAAGGTGGACAATTAACCGAAAAAGTCAGACGGAAACCTTATTCTGTCGTGTTTTTTGATGAAATAGAAAAAGCTCATCCCGATGTGTTTAATATTTTATTACAAGTATTAGACGATGGAAGATTGACTGATAATAAAGGACGTACTGCTGACTTTAAAAATACGATTATTATCATGACTTCCAATATTGGCTCGCATATCATTCAAGAAAATTATAACAAAGAAAGTGATTTTTCTGATGAAAATATATTGGAACAAACACGTTTGGACATCATGCAACTTTTACGTAAAACAATACGCCCCGAATTTCTTAATAGAATTGATGAAATACTGATGTTTAAGCCGTTAAGTAAAAAAGAAATACGCGATATTGTGATTTTGCAAATCGATTATCTAAAAGCAATGTTAGCGGAAAATGATATTACTATTGAGCTGACAAACTATGCAATAGATGCTCTATCCGAATTAGGTTATGACCCACAATATGGCGCACGACCTTTAAAACGTGTAATACAGAAAAATATCTTGAATAATTTATCAAAAATGATACTTTCGGATAAACTCACTAAGGATGGAGAAATTACCATTGACATAATCGATGATAATTTTGTGTTTTATAATAAAAAAGAGCATTAAGCAAAATGAAGTAGAATATATTATACCGAGAAATAAAAGGTATAATATATTTTATTTACAAAATCAGTCATTAAATTTATAATAATTCATCTATTTTTTTCTGCAATTCCGGTTTGCGAATAATACCTACGTGTTTGCCTGCTAACTCTCCATTTTTAATAAACAATAAGGTAGGGATATTTCTAATTCCGAATTGCATTGTTAATTGTGGGTTATTGTCTACATTTACTTTTCCAATAAGTGCTTTGTCTTTATATTCTTCTGCAAGCTCTTCAATAATAGGAGCCACCATTCTGCATGGACCGCACCATTCTGCCCAAAAATCTACAACCACAAGAGTATTATTCTCTATTAATTCTTTCCAGTTATTGTCAAGTATTTCAAATGCCATATTAAATTAATTTTTTTATTTTAAAACTAAAATTGCTTCTCCTATATAATCCGTATCTGTAAATAATTGAGCAGTATAAGTTCCCGGTACTGCTTTATCGCCTTTGCGTAAATCCCACACCATAGTTATTTTTTTAGCTTTATTTTCATATTGTATAGTTGATTTAATGGTGTATTGCAGTAATTTTTCATTATTGGTAAAGGTATAAGCATCTCCTGAGCCAAGAGCTAATACTCTTCCATCGGGAAGCGAAATTCTACAATATAAATTAAGTTCTCCGGCAGGAATCAGTTCGTTTTCACTTAAAGTGAAACTTACTTGGAACTGGTCAATTCTTTTTGCTTTTTCTGTTTCACTTTCTTTCTTTCCGCTCAGACGTAATGCAATTCCTTTAAAAGATATATTATAGGCTTTTAATTTTGTTGCCGTACTTACTTTTTCGCTAAGAACTTCTTTTTCTTTTACCAATTCTTCTTTTTCTTGCGATAATTTGATGTTTTTCTCTTTTACTTCCTTGTTTTCTAACGTAAGATTTTTATTAACAGTATATAATGAGTCTAATAAATAAACATATTCTTTCCCTTGATTTTGCAATAATTCTAATTTTTTCTTTATTTTACGATAATCGGCTTGTGCATGAATTAATCGTTCTATTTCTTTTGCTTGACGTACTATGGCACTGTCTTTTTCCGATAATTGCTCATTTAATTCGCCATATTCACTTTTAATGATTTCGTACTCACGTAAAATGGAATCTAACTCTGCTTGTAGTTCAACTTGCTGATCAATAGATGCTTTTTTTTCTATTACTACTTGGCGTATGTTTAGTGAAAAGTAAATTAATAAAATGGCTAAAATAACCGATATAATAGCAAATATAATCGTTAATGTTTTATATTTTTTTATTTCTTTGATGAAAATTTCTTCTTGTCCCATAATGATTTATCATAATATAAATAAAGTTACAAATATAAAAAAATATTAGCTATCTTTGGATAATTTTTTAAAAAACATTAAAAAAAAATAATAATCTTATAGTCAGGCAATTAATTTCATGAAAACATTGTTAAGTGATTTTATTTCTTTTTTTTATCCGAATTATTGCTCTTTATGTGGCAAAAATTTAACAAAAAATGAAGAATATTTATGTTCACATTGCTTAATAGGATTGCCTAAAACCGATTTTCATTTAAGTAGCCTCAATCCTTTAGCGTATCTTTTTATTGGAAAAGTAAGAATAGAAGCTGTAACGGCATATTTTTATTTTAAAAAAGGAAGTAATGTTCAAACGCTGATTCATCAATTAAAATATAGGGGACAACAAGAAATCGGGTCGTTTTTCGGGTATTTAATGGGATTGGATTTAAAAGAAAGTGAGCTATTTAATTCGGTAGATATTATTATTCCGGTTCCTTTACATGCAAACAAGAAACAAAAAAGAGGATATAATCAAAGTGAACTAATAGCAATAGGAGTACAAAAGGCTTTGTCTAAACCATTAGATACTAAAACTTTAATTAGACATATAGATACGGATACACAAACAAAAAGAACGCAATATAATCGCTGGGAAAACACACATGATATTTTTGTTGCTCTTGATGAACAAAAATTGGAAAACAAACATATATTATTAATCGACGATGTTATAACAACCGGGTCAACGCTTGAAGCTGCAGCATATACTTTATTGCAAATTCCCAATACTCGTGTCAGTATTGCTTGTTTAGCTTGTGCGGTTTTATAGCAAAATTACGTAAAAATATTTTTTATCGCATAAAAACAATAAAACATTTATTTTCTCAGTTAATTATAATAAATACATCGTATGAAACATACATGCTCAACTAATTTTGACACGCAAGTAGCTAAATATAAAGCATGTGAGTTTTATACGACCATCAACTAAAAAAACATGAACGTATGAAACAATACATTGATTTGTTAAATCATATTCTTGAAAATGGCAATTATAAGCAAGACCGCACAGGAACAGGTATTTATAGTGTTTTTGGCTATCAAGTTTTTTTTGACCTTGAAAAAGGATTCCCTTTATTAACAACTAAAAAATTACATTTAAAATCAATTATTTATGAGCTACTTTGGTTTATTAAAGGAGATACGAATATTAAGTATTTAACAGACAATGGTGTTCGCATTTGGAACGAATGGGCTGACGAAAACGGAGATTTAGGTCCCATTTATGGTTACCAATGGAGGTCGTGGACAAATAAAAACGGAAAAACCATCGATCAACTCAAAGATGTTATCAATCAAATTAAAACTAATCCCGATTCTCGCCGATTATTGGTTTCAGCATGGAATGTAGGTGACCTTGACGAAATGAGACTTCCGCCATGTCATATTTTATATCAATTTTATGTGCACAATGGCGAATTATCCTGTCAATTGTATCAACGTAGTGCAGATGCTTTTTTAGGAGTTCCTTTTAATATAGCTTCTTACTCTTTATTAACTATGATGATAGCTCAAGTATGTGGACTAAAACCTAAACACTTTATTCATACTTTTGGCGATTTGCAT
The DNA here is from genome assembly GCA_012519525.1 of Bacteroidales bacterium. Lineage (GTDB taxonomy): Bacteria > Bacteroidota > Bacteroidia > Bacteroidales > WCHB1-69 > UBA5266. The sequence continues at coordinate 6,977 of JAAYQB010000022.1, forward strand.
TTATATGCTAATCATATCGAACAGGCAAAGTTACAGATTCAACGCAAGCCCTATCCACTTCCCAAAATGGAAATTAATCCAAATGTAAAATCAATAGACGATTTTCGGTTTTCCGATTTCACACTTTGCGATTATGAAGCCCATCCACATATTAAGGCTATAGTTGCCGTATAATTTTTTTTTGAAAAACATTAAAAGATAAGAATATTTTTAGTACTTTTACAATTCTAAATAATTTTAATAAAAACACACTGTCATGAAAAATATAATAGTAGGAATTGACTTTTCGAGCTGCTCTTTGAATGCAATGAAACATGCTGTTTCTCTTGCTGTTAATTTAAAGGCGAATTTAACTCTTGTTTATTGTTTAACTCCGGATGCAAAAATAATTGAGGAAACAAGCACTACGCTTAAATCAAATATTCTTTCAATTGCTGAAAAAAAATTGGATGAATATACCAATTATTGTCAAAAATACATTCATCACACAAAAGTAAAAAACAAAATTCGTGTCGGGAAAGCAGCAAAAGAAATGAGCTTAGAAGTCGAAGAACAAAAAAATGCACTTGTTGTTATCGGAACACACGGCACAAGCGGATTTGAAGAATTGTTTATTGGAAGCACTGCAATGAGAATTATTAGCATGTGCGATTGTCCGGTATTAACTATTCGTGATTCCGTTAGTTCGCATCGCGACTTAACCGATATGGTACTTATTATTGATTCTTCAATGGAAACTTTACAAAAGGTAAAAGCTGCTGCTGTTTTAGCTAAAGCTTTCCAAGCAAAAGTTCATTTAATTGGATTGTATACCTCTCGATATAGAAATTTAAGACAATTGGTTAACGGATACTTGAATAGAGCGGAAATTTATTTGAATAAACGCGATATCCGTATAGCTTCTTCTTTTATAGAATCGGATAAAGACCCTAAACAAATTGTTAAAATTGCTGAAGATTTGAAAGCAAATATTATATTATCAATGAAAGAAACCGATGTTTATGGAGGTGATGGTTTGTCAATGACTTCTTTCAGTCAAAAGTTGGTTAATATTTCATCTATTCCGGTATTAACAATCAATGTGGATACAAGTATATACGATACGACACAGTAATTAATTTAAAAACATTTTAATATAAGGAGAAAAAATGAGTAGAATAATACACATCACAGGCAGACAAATTATTGATTCACGAGGAAACCCTACAGTTGAGGTAGATGTATACACTGAAGCAGGTGCATTAGGAAGAGCGGCAGTCCCTTCAGGTGCTTCTACAGGAGTACACGAAGCCATAGAATTAAGAGATAATGACGCAAATTATTTTCGAGGAAAAAGCGTGCTGAAAGCAGTTCAAAATGTTGAAAAACTGATAGCTGAAGAACTAAAAGGCTATCCTGTAGACAGACAAGATATTATTGATGAAAAATTAATAGAGTTAGATGGCACTAAAAATAAAAGCAATTTAGGTGCTAATGCCATGTTGGGTGTTTCGCTTGCTTGTGCTAAAGCAGCAGCAATGGAAGTTGGACAAGAACTGTTTCGATATTTAGGAGGAATCAATGCCAACACACTGCCTATTCCTATGATGAACGTATTGAATGGAGGTTCGCATGCCGATAATTCCATCGATTTTCAGGAATTTATGATTTTCCCTTATGGGGCTTCTTCTTTTAGCGAAGCTCTTTTAATGGGTACCAATGTGTTTCATACCTTAAAATCTTTGTTGGCAAGCAAAAATTACGCTACCAATGTCGGAGATGAAGGCGGATTTGCACCTAATTTGAAATCGAACGAAGAAGCCATTCAATTTCTTCTTCAAGCTATCGAAAAAGCGGGATACAAACCCGGAGAACAAATCGCTATCACATTAGATCCTGCTGCCTCTGAATTTTATAACGAAGAAGAAAAAGTTTATCATTTTAAAAAATCAAGTGGAGAAAAATTAACATCTTCGGAAATGGTTGATTATTGGGCTGACTGGTGTAAAAAGTATCCCATTGTTTCCATTGAAGATGGAATGGCTGAAGATGATTGGGATGGATGGAAATTAATGACCGATAAACTTGGAAATAAAATACAATTGGTAGGAGATGATTTATTTGTTACCAATGTTGACCGTTTAATGATGGGAATAGAAAAAAAGACGGCTAACTCAATTCTAATAAAAGTCAATCAAATAGGAACTCTTACTGAAACCATACGAGCTATTACAACAGCTCATTCAAATGGATATACTGCTGTTATCAGTCATCGTTCGGGAGAAACCGAAGACACAACAATAGCCGATCTTGCTGTTGCATTCAATACAGGATTAATTAAAACAGGTTCTGTAAGCAGAACAGATAGAGTTTGTAAATACAACCAGCTTTTACGTATTGAAGAAAGCTTAGGCAATATGGCAAAATTTTTAGGGAAAGATTTTAAATATAAACGATAAAATTTCCTTTTTTTTATTTGTATAAAATCTGTTTTATCCGCTTGTGATAAAACAGATTTTTTTTCTCATTATCTTGATTTTAATAACTATTGATTGCGGTGTTTTTTTTATTTTCCTGCCGTTTTGTCATATCTTTATAACTTATGAGAAAAGGTATATTTTTTATATTACTAATTATCAATAAGATATGAATTGTTTGTTTTTTTTTGGCATAATGATTGACATTATAGAAAACAGTTTTAACTAAAGAAAAAAGAATTGTAATATTAATAAAGAAAAGAAAGGAACATCAAATAATGGGAAAAATAATTGGAATTGATTTAGGAACAACAAATTCGTGCGTAACTGTTATGGAAGGGAATGAGCCTGTCGTTATTCCTAATAGCGAAGGAAACAGAACTACGCCTTCGATAGTTGCTTTTGTAGAAAACGGAGAACGCAAAGTAGGAGACCCTGCAAAAAGACAAGCGGTAACAAATCCTAAAAAAACAATTTCTTCTATCAAACGATTTATGGGAGAATCTTTTGATAGAGTAGAAAAAGAAATAAAACGAGTAAATTATGCTGTTGTAAAAGGAGATAACAATACATCGCGTATTAAAATAGACGATCGCCTTTATACACCGCAAGAAATTTCGGCAATGATACTTCAAAAAATGAAAAAAACTGCCGAAGATTATTTAGGACAGGAAATTTCGGAAGCGGTCATCACGGTTCCCGCTTACTTTAGTGATTCACAACGACAAGCAACAAAAGAAGCAGGCGAAATTGCCGGATTAACCGTGAAACGTATCATTAATGAACCTACGGCAGCCGCTTTAGCTTATGGATTGGATAAAAAAGTTTCCGATTTGAAAGTAGCTGTATTTGACCTTGGTGGAGGTACTTTTGATATTTCTATTCTCGAATTAGGAGATGGAGTGTTCGAAGTTAAATCTACCAATGGAGATACACACCTTGGAGGAGACGATTTTGACCATGTCGTTATTGATTGGTTAGCCGAAGAATTCAAATCGGAATACAACATTGATTTGAGAAAAGACCCTATGGCACATCAACGATTGAAAGAAGCTGCTGAAAAAGCAAAAATAGAGTTGTCGAGTGCAACTTCAACCGAAATTAATTTGCCTTATATTATGCCGGTTGACGGTATTCCAAAACACTTAGTAAAAACTCTTACACGTGCAAAATTCGAACAACTCAGTGATCATCTTATTCGTGCAACTATCGAACCTTGCAAAAAAGCATTGAGTGATGCCGGACTTAAACCATCTGATATCAACGAAGTTATATTAGTAGGAGGTTCAACTCGTATTCCTGCTATTCAAAAAATAGTGGAAGATTTCTTCGGAAAAGCACCTTCTAAAGGAGTAAATCCTGACGAAGTCGTAGCAATAGGTGCTGCTATCCAAGGCGGAGTATTGACAGGTGAAGTAAAGGACGTTTTACTTCTTGATGTAACTCCTCTATCTTTGGGTATCGAAACATTGGGCGGTGTTATGACACGTTTAATCGAAGCTAACACAACTATTCCTACTAAGAAATCGGAAGTGTTTTCAACAGCTGCCGATAATCAAACATCGGTCGAAATACATGTTTTACAAGGAGAAAGACCAATGGCAAGCGGAAACAAAAGTATCGGACGTTTTCATTTAGACGGTATTATGCCGGCACCTCGCGGAGTGCCTCAAATCGAAGTTACTTTCGATATCGACTCTAACGGAATATTAAATGTAACCGCTAAAGATAAAGCAACAGGAAAAGAACAAAAAATCCGTATCGAAGCTTCTTCCGGATTAACAGACAGCGAAATAGAACGAATGAAAAATGAAGCTGCTGCTAATGCCGAAGCCGATAAGAAAATGAAAGAAGAAGTAGATAAATTAAATGCTGCCGATACTATGATATTTAGTACGGAAAAACAGCTAAAAGAATACGGTGATAAAATTCCTGCTGATAAAAAATCTTCTATTGAAGCTGTTTTAGAGCGATTGAAAGAAGCACATAAAAATAAAGATTTAGCCGGAATTGATGCTACGATGAACGAAATCAATCAGCTGTGGAATTCTATTTCTCAGGAAATGTACAATGCTCAAAATCAACAAGCACCAAATCAAGAGCCACATGTTGATAGCAACGAATCTTCTCCAAAAGATGCAGAAGTTACGGACGTTGATTTTGAAGAAGTAAAATAAAGCTCGGGAACATTTATAGAGCATAAATAAGTAAAAAGTCGTAATTCAATGGGTTACGGCTTTTTTTTATTGATAATTTTTTCGGTTATTTGTGATGTTAGCAATATAAGTCTATATTGCTAATAATTAGTCGACCCTTAAAAAGCCAATTTATTTTGTCTTTGTATGAAAATAAGGTTGAAAATTGATAGAAATAATTTTTGAAAAAAGAGCAAAAAAGATGATTTCCATTTGTTCATCATCCTT
>JAAYQB010000023.1 GCA_012519525.1 Bacteroidales bacterium
AAAATTAAATTTCTAATCTAAGTACAGAAGAGGCTGTCTCAAAAGGGACAGCCTTTTTTTCGCTACAAAAAATCATAGCACCTCAAAAAAAGATTGAAGCAAAAAAGTTTTTTTACTTTTTAATATAAAAAATTTAACTATTTTTGTAAAAAAACGATAACAATAAAAAAAAGGAGATTTTAAACATGTTAAAGAAAATAAAAGAAAATATATATTTCTTAAATACAGTTGATTGGAACAGACGTTTATTCGATTCGCTCATTCCTATTCCCGATGGCACGAGTTATAACGCATATTTAGTAAAAGGAACTGAAAAAACCGTATTAATTGATACGGCAGATCCGCTATTGTCAAATGTTCTGTTTGACTATCTAAAAGATGTAAAAAAAATAGATTATATCATTTCACTGCATACCGAGCAAGACCATTCAGGAAGTATTCCTCTTGTTTTAGAAAAATATCCTGAAGCAAAAGTTATTGCCTCTCCAAAAGGGAAAGAATTAATAATCGCTCATTTAGCAGTTGCTGAAGAAAAAATAGTTACCGTAGAAGACGGGGAAGAACTATCTATAGGCGATAAAACATTTCAGTTTATTCATTTCCCATGGGTACATTGGCCCGAAACGATGTTAACTTATTTAAAAGAAGACAAAATATTGTTTTCTTGCGACTTATTTGGCTCTCACTTAGCAACTACCGACTTATATGTTAGCGATGAATGCCAAGTGTATGAAAGTGCTAAAAGATATTTTGCAGAAATTATGCTTCCTTTTCGGAATATCATTAAAAAGAATTTTGCAAAAATAGAAGCTTATAATATCGACATTATCGCTCCAAGCCATGGTCCTATGTACAATCACCCTACATTCATTATGGATGCTTATCGGGATTGGATATCCGACAGAGTAACAAACAGTGTTATAATTCCTTATGTCTCTATGCACGGAAGTACCGAAACTATGGTCAATCGCCTTATTACTGCTTTAGAAGCAAAAGGAATAAAAGCCTATAAATTTGATTTGACTGTTGCCGATACCGGAAAATTAGCCATCACCTTTGTTGATGCTGCAAGCATTGTCATTGCAACGCCTACCGTTTTAACCGAACCTCATCCTATGGTTAGTTATGCTGTCAAATTAGCCAATATACTAAAACCTAAAGTTAAGTTTGCTTCTGTAATCGCCTCTTACGCATGGGGCGGCAAAGCCATTGAGAAAATTATTGAAATGATTCCTAATCTGAAAGTAGAACTAATCGAACCTATTCTTGTTAAAGGACATCCAAGAAAAGAAGATTTAAAAGCCGTTGATAAATTAGCCGAAGAAATATACCTAAAACATTCGGCTATTAACTTAAAATAAAAATTAAAAGATTATTAACTCTCTAAAATGTTAGATTTTTTTAGTCTAACATTTTTTTTATTACCAAAATAACAAAAAAAAACCTCTTTTCCATTATTTTTATATACTTTTGCAAACGAAATTAAATTTATAATAAACGTTTAATTACATTTTAATATGGCTTTAAAGCAGTCGATGGAAAAAAATGGAAATATATTGTTTCGTTATCGTGGTCAGATACCTTTATTTGTATTCATTATCAGTCTTCCATTTATTTATATTACCTATTACACAGATAATTATTTCATTTTTTCTACTATTTTCGGAGAACAATTACCGTTTTTTTGGATTATTCTCAGCATTGTATCCGTTATTATTTCTTTTCTCGGAATTGTTGTTAGAGCCTACACCATAGGCACAACACCACGAGGCACATCGGGAAGAAATACGGACAAACAAGTGGCTAATCAATTAAATACTAAAGGAATTTATTCTATTGTACGTCATCCTTTGTATCTTGGCAATTATTTAATGTGGGCAGGTTTATTAATTTTTACAGCTAATATTTATTTGTTTATCATTGCATCTCTATTGTATTGGATTTATTACGAACGTATTATGTTTGCAGAGGAATGTTTTTTAGAAAAAAGTTTTGGCGACGAATTTATTCAATGGTCAATGAATGTGCCCGCATTTATTCCTCGTTTTAAAAACTTTAAAAAAGGAGATTTGCCTTTTTCTTTTAAAGCAGTTTTAAGACGCGAATATTCCGGTTTATTTGCCATTACACTCTGCTTTACGATTGTGGATTATCTTCGCTATACAGCCATGGTATTGTTTGATAATATCACAGACACACAATGGATACGTTTATCACTTATCTTATTGATAATAATGGGAGTTCTTATGATTATTCTACGTTCGCTAAAGCATCATACTACTTTATTGGATGCCGATAGTAATCGAGATTAGATAAATATTTAATTAGTCGACCCTTAAAAACATTTTAATTTATTGAATATCATTAAAATAATTTGTAAAATATATTGAAGATATTGCAATTATTTGTATCTTTGCAACAAAAATCTTGTATATTTTTGTATGAT
>JAAYQB010000003.1 GCA_012519525.1 Bacteroidales bacterium
GAAGCAAATCAACTAACTGCAATTTTTGTAAGCACATTAAAAACAATGAACAAAAAACTTCTAAATTCTAATTTCTAATTTCTAAATTTAAAACGATGTTATCCGAAAAATCAAATAGTGAAATATTACTCTACCAAACAGAAGACGGACAGTTGAAAATTCAGGTTCGTTTAGAAGATGAAACCGTGTGGCTTACACAAGCACATATGGTAGAATTGTTTCAAACGACTAAACAAAATATAAGCCTTCACATAAAGAACATCTTTGATGAAGGCGAACTAGATGAAAATTCAGTTGTCAAGGAATACTTGACAACTGCCACAGACGGTAAAAGTTATCGCATAAAGCATTATAACTTAGATGTAATAATTTCAGTGGGTTACAGAGTTAAATCGTTACGTGGCACGCAATTCCGCATTTGGGCAACCGAGCGTTTACGGGAATATATAATTAAGGGTTTTACTATGAACGATGATTTGTTAAAACAAGGTGGTGGCTATTTTGAAGAGTTGCTTGAGCGTATTCGTGATATTCGTTCATCAGAAAAAGTGTTTTATAGGAAAGTGCTTGAGATATATGCCACAAGTGTAGATTATGATCCACGAGCAAGCATTACTCGGAAATTTTTCCAAACGGTTCAAAATAAATTACATTGGGCAGCTCACGGTCATACCGCAGCCGAGGTTATTTTCCAAAGAGCCAATGCTCAGTTACCATTTATGGGCTTAACGGCTTTTAAAGGCAGTAAACCCACAAAACAGGAAATTGGTGTTGCTAAAAATTATCTTAGCGAAGAAGAATTAGCAGTATTAAATCGCTTGGTTTCGGCATACTTAGATATTGCAGAAATCAATGCTATGCAACGTAAGCCCATGTATATGAAGGAATGGATTGAAGTATTAGACGGTTTTATCAAAATGAGCCGTCAAGATGTTTTGACGCACGCAGGAAAAATTTCGGCAGAAATAGCTCAAAATAAAGCACTAACAGAATACGAAACCTACAAAAGCAAATCGGAATATGAACTGTCGGAAGTTGAAAAACAGTTTATTGCAAGCATAGAACAGGCAAAAAAGAAATTGGAAAGTAAGAATAGAAATCAGTCAAAAAACAAAATATAAGCCTTCACATAAAGAATATTTTCGAAGAAGGTGAGTTACAAGAAGATTCAGTATGTCGGAATTTCCGAACAACTGCAACCGATGGTAAAAACTACGAGGTAAAGCACTATAACTTAGATGTAATAATTTCAGTGGGTTACAGAGTTAAATCGCTACGTGGCACGCAATTCCGCATTTGAGCAACCGAAATCTTTATGCATCATACTATATTGCACTTTAACAATTATACATATTATATATAATTAGAAATTTATTGTTGTTTTGGAAAACATTTTTTAATTTTTTATCAGATGGTAATGAAAAATAGTATATTTTTGTAAAAATTATTAAAAAACTAACAATATAAGTAAACTTAAGAAAAAAAGACAACGACATAAAAGTTGACGAGATGACATATAAAGAAGAAAATCAAATTGAAATGACTGCCGGTTGCACTAACCGACTTACAGACCAAAACTTGTCAAAGAGTGCAATCTTACTTACACATAAGTGCTATAATTATTACATAAATCTAATCTAAATAATAAAGAATATGAACAAAGTAATTCAAGTCTTATACGCATTTTTAGCAATCATGTTTTTTGTGTCATGCGGAATTAGTGACCCCCCCCCCCATTAAACCTGTTGGTAAAAAAGTAATAAAACCTCAAGCTGTCAATGTTTATATTGAAAACTCTGGCAGTATGGATGGTTATGTCAAAGGCGTTACAGAATTTGAACAAGCTGTTTATAACTACTTAACAGATATAAAAATTTCTCAATTTTCAGACAGTTTAAATTTGTTTTATATCAATAGTGACATTATTCCTCAAGGATCAGATATAAGTGATTTTATTAAAAAACTTGAACCAACAACTTTTAGAAAAAGAGGAGGAAACAAAGGAACAACAGATATCTCGAATTTACTAAAATCTGTTTTAAATGAAACTAAATCTAACGAAATAGCCATACTCGTAACGGACGGTATTTTTTCGCCGGGAAAAGGTAAGGATGCAGAACAATATCTTGTTAATCAGCAGATAGGGATAAAATCAAATATGGCTCAATATCTACAGAAATACCCAAATACTGCCATTATAATTTATCAACTCTCATCACAATTTGATGGGTTATACTATAATCGTGAAGATGTTGGAATAAAAATAAACGAGGAACGTCCTTACTACGTTTGGGTCATAGGAGACAAAAAGTTTTTAAATGATTTAGTACAAAAGGTACCCGGAAGTATGTTTAAAGGTGGTGGTGTACAAAATGTTTTTTCAATCATTGGAGAACCTAAATTAGTTGATTATGCCATAAAGATGGGTTCAGGAAATTTTGATTTAGATAAAAAAGAGCCAAAGACTACCATTAAAAACCTAAAAAAAGAAACCAAAGGCAAACAAAAAACGGTAAAATTTTCGGTAAATACTAATCTTTCTGGTTTTTTACTATCCGATGATTACATAAGTAATGTATCAAATTATGAGAATAATAGTGATTATTTATTGACAATAAGTAAAGCGATTCCCAATAATTTTGGATACACACATCAACTGAATTTTGAATCAAAAAGTGTACATAAAGGTTTAATTTCTGTTAAACTTAAAACTCAAATTCCATCATGGGTTGAGGATATTAATGATGAGGATGGTTCTACTCATGTAAAAGGTAAAACTTATGGTATTAAATACCAAATACATGGTATTTACGAAGCATTTACAATTACAAATAATTATTACACTGAAATAAAAATAAAAATTAATTAATTATGGACGAAATTTTAGGAAAAATCTATTGTTGGTTCGAATCTATATTCGGACAAAACTTCGGTGAATACCTTTGGGGGTACAATTGTGAAACACAAGACTATAGCGGTCAAAATATTTTTAATTCGATAGGATTAATTGCCATTGTAATATCACTTGTATTGGTGTTAGCATATTACTATTTACCACTTTTGGGATTTAATCATCCCCGTACGAATAAATGGTGGAATTGGCTAATAATTCTTCTAATAACTGGTATTATAAATCTATTTATTGGATATGCTTGGACGCTAAATGATTTTTTGAATGGAAATATTGGAGATTGCCTAATGTACGCAAGAGATGCTAACGGTAACATTATTTCACAATTGATTTTTAAAAAAGATTGTTGGCTTTTTGGTATCACTAATTTTATTGTATCTGTGATTTTTTTCATTGCTTGGTCTTTTGTGTTTAAGTGGTGGAGTCGAAATTGCAAACATTCCCCATTATTATAATATAAGTCATTAACTTTTAATTAAAAAAAATATGAGTAAATTATATGTTTTCGGAATAGGTGGCACGGGTTCAAGAGTGCTAAGATCACTTACTATGCTTTTAGCATCAGGTGTAAAGTGTGGAGTAGATACGATAGTTCCAATTATTATAGATAGAGATAAAGGAAATGGAGACTATTCGCGTACGGAAAATTTAATAAAAAATTATATTTCTGTTAATAAAAACATTGCACCTAAAAATGACCCGGAAAATAAAATAAAAAATCGTTTTTTCAATACCAACATTAAGCTACTTGGTAATGAGATATTATTGAAGTTGGATGATGAAACGAAGAAATTTGAAGATTTTATTGGACTTTCTACTCAAACAGATGCAAATAAGGCGTTGTCAAAAATGCTGTTTTCTAAAGATACTTTAGAAATGGACACTGAGTATGGATTTAAGGGGAATCCTAATATTGGTAGTGTTGTACTAAATCAATTTGACGATAAAAATATTTTTAAAACATTTGCTTCAGATTTTCAAGAAGGAGATAAAATTTTTATAATATCATCTATTTTCGGAGGAACAGGAGCAAGTGGATTCCCTCTATTGCGTAAAATGCTACAAACGCCAAACCTTAAAGACGAAAAAGGTGCAGAATTACCAAATTGGGGCTTGATAAACGAGGCACCAATAGGTGCAATTTCAGTGTTACCCTATTTTAGTGTTGACAAAAAAGATAATATTGACTCAGATACTTTTAATGATAAAACACGTGCAGCATTATCATATTATGAGACTGAAAATGGAAAACTTGATACACTCTATTATATTGCCGACACAAACCGTAAAGCATATAAATATGCGGAAGGGGGAAAAGAACAAGAAAATGATGCTCATTTTGTTGAACTTGCAGCAGCGATGTCAATACTTGACTTTGTAAACATAGATAAAAAATTTGTAAATTTTCAAAAGGATGGCAATAAAAATAGAAGAACTATTTA
>JAAYQB010000024.1 GCA_012519525.1 Bacteroidales bacterium
ATTTTTTTTATATCTTTGCATTCAAACATTAAGTATATAATATTTACTATGTCTAAAATATCGTCAGAAGAATTACATTATCATCTTAAAACAATTTTTGGTTTTAACCGCTTTAAGGAAAACCAAGAAGCTGTTATAAATGCTATTTTAGACAAAAAAGACATTTTAGTTGTTATGCCAACAGGAGGCGGTAAATCATTGTGTTACCAATTACCCGCCATGCTTATGGAAGGCGTAGCCGTAGTTGTTTCGCCTTTAATTGCTTTAATGAAAAACCAAGTAGATTTGCTTCGTAATTTCAGTACGGAAAAATACATTGCACACGTTTACAATTCGTCTTTATCTAAACCTGAGCAAGATGAGGTAAAAAAAGATCTCTTTAGCGGAAAAACAAAACTATTATACGTATCACCCGAATTTTTAGCTAAAGAAGAAAACAGAGACATGCTGAAAAAAGTAGATATTTCGTTTTTTGCTGTCGACGAAGCACATTGTATTTCAGAATGGGGACATGATTTCCGTCCCGAATACAGAGAAATAAGACCCATGGTAGACTTAATCGGGAAAAACATTCCCATTATGACGTTAACCGCTACAGCAACACCTAAGGTACAACACGATATACAAAAAAACCTAAAAATGACCGATACCGAGTTGTTTTTATCTTCCTTCAATCGTCCTAATATCTATTATGAAGTGAGAGAAAAAACAAAAGATATTGACAAAGAAATTATTAAATTTATCAGTCAGCATCCCGAACAATCCGGTATCATTTATTGTTTAAGCAGAAAAAAAGTAGAAGATTTTGCGATAAAACTGAATGTTAACAAAATAAAAGCACTACCCTACCATGCCGGTTTGGATAAAAGCGTACGCACCGAAAATCAAGACAAATTCCTTATGGAAGATGTTGATGTTATCGTAGCAACTATCGCTTTTGGCATGGGAATTGATAAGCCCAATGTTCGCTATATCATACATTATGATATGCCAAAAAGTTTAGAAGGATATTATCAAGAGACAGGAAGAGTCGGACGTGACGGTGGAGAAGCAACTTGTATCGCTTTCTACTCTTACGACGAACTCATGAAGTTGGAAAAACTAATGAAGTCTAAACCGTTTGCAGAACAAGAAATATCAAAACAATTATTAGCAGAAACAATAGCTTATGCCGAAACAAATATTTGCCGAAGAAAACACTTGCTGTTTTATTTTGGAGAAACATACGAAAATGATAATTGTAATTGTTGCGACAACTGTTTACATCCCAAACTAAAAATGGAAGGAAAAGAATATATTCAAATATTGCTGTCTACCATCCAAGAACTGAAACAACAGTTTAAGGATAAACACATTATTAATGTGATTATAGGCAAAGCATCATCCGATGTTAAAAAATTTAAGCACAATCAGTTAAAGTGCTTTGGTGAAGGTCAAGATAAAAGTGAAAAATTTTGGACTTCTCTGATACGACAAACTTTACTGGAAAAATTATTAGTAAAAGACATAGAAAATTACGGTATCCTTAAAATAACACCTGCCGGAGAAAAATTCCTCAAAAAACCCTATTCTATTTCTATTGTAAAAGTAGAAAATGAGGATAATGAGGACGATGATGAAGATGCAGACATTGAAGCTTCCGTTTCCGGAGGACAAAAAGAAGGTGTTATCGATAAGGCTCTTTACAAAATGTTAAAAGACCTTTTAAAACATATCGCAAAGAAAGAAAATCTTCCGCCTTACGTTATTTTTCAAGACATTTCTTTGGAAGACATGTGCATACAATATCCTACTAAAATGGATGAAATGACTCAAATAACGGGAGTCGGAACCGGTAAAGCACAAAAATACGGACAGCCGTTTATCGATTTAATAAAAAAATATGTCGAAGACAATGAAATAGAACGTCCTCAAGATTTAGTCATTAAATCGGTTATTAATAAATCGGGACTGAAAGTATACATTATTCAAAATATTGATGCAAAAATAAGTTTTGAAGATATAGCCATTGCAAAAAGCTTGACCTTAGACGAACTACTTACCGAAATAGAAAGCATCGTTATGTCGGGCACAAAATTAGACATCAATTATTATATCGAACAAACCATCGACATCTATCATCAAGAAGAAATTCTTGATTATCTTATGAATACCGAAATCGACTCACTCGAACAAGCAATCAAAGACTTGGGAGAAGACGAATACACTTTGGAAGAATTAAGAATTATGAGAATTAAATTTTTATCCGATATGGGTAATTAACATAAAAATTAAATAAAATGAACGATAATAATATTGAAAAAGAAAACAGTATAGACAATTGTGAGGAAACAATACAAGAAAACAATTCCATCACACATCAAGAAAACGAAGAAGAAATAAAAGAAACAACTAAAAAATGCAAAATCAATCAACGCTGCTTATTGAAAACAGTATTGTATGTATTGCTTTTCGTAGCCATTGCGATATTATACCTATTGCATTTTATGGGAGATAAAAAAGAAACAAACCAACTCGGTAATGCTATTGCTAACAATGGAAGTACGGTAATGCTCACTGTCAATAACGATTCTATTATTAAACATTTTACGCTTGCCGAATTACTAAAAAACGATTTGGAAACAGAAGCCAATAAATATCAGCAAGAACTAAGGTCCAGACAATCCGTATTTGAAGAAAAATACAAAAACTTTCAAATCAATATAAAAAACAACGTTTTGACACAAACTCAAATTCAAAATGCAGAAAATCAACTTCAACAAGAAGCTGCTACCTTGCAAGCCTTGCAAGAACAATACACATACACGCTTGCCACGAAAGAAGAATCGGTACAAAGAGAAATTGCCGACTCTATTATTAACGCTACCAAAAGAGTCAACGATAGAAAGTATAAAGCAGATTATGTTTTGGCTACAGCCACAGGATCAGCTATTATATATGCCAATAAAGTGTACGACATCACCGACGAAGTCATCAAAGAATTGAACGATGCTTATAAAAAATCATCTAAAAAATAAATCACATGAGAATATTCCGTTTTTTCGTATTTCCTATTATTTTACTATCGTTGATTGCTTGCAAAAATTCGAATAAAGAAGTAGTTATTGATGAAACTTGGAGCAATGGTAAACCTAAAAAAACAACGGAATACATTACTGATAAAGACGGACAAAAGCGAATTTTTAAACAAACCATGTTCCACGAAAACGAAAATAAATTTATGGAAGGCACTTTCAGCGAACAACAAGAAAGAGACGGAAAATGGACAGCATGGTTTGAAAACGGAAAGAAAAACAGCGAAGGAACCTATGTGAATGGAAAAGAAGAAGGAAAATACACCGTTTGGTATCCTAACGGAAAAATACGTTACACAGGATATTATAAAAACGGAGAAAGAAATGGAAAATGGAAATTCTATAACGAAGAAGGAAAACTAATCAATGAGATTGATTACTAACTAAAACAATAAAAAATTAATTAAATATATAAGTATTATGCAAAAATTATTATTATTAGGAGATGAAGCCATTGCACAAGCTGCATTAGACGCTGGAATATCAGGTATTTATGCATATCCCGGCACACCATCTACTGAAATTATGGAATACATACAAGTATCAAAAAAAGCAGCCGACAACAACGTACATCGTCAGTGGTCTGTCAACGAAAAAACAGCCTTAGAAGCAGCGATAGGAATGTCGTATGCAGGCAAGCGTGCCATCGTATGTATGAAACACGTAGGATTAAATGTTGCTGCCGATGCATTTATGAATGTTGCCATCACCGGTACCAACGGAGGACTTGTCATACTTTCTGCCGATGACCCAAGCATGCACTCATCTCAAAATGAACAAGATTCGAGATATTATGGACAGTTTGCTTTTATTCCCGTATTCGAACCATCCAATCAACAAGAAGCTTACGATATGACCGTAGCGGCTTTTGATTTTTCGGAAAAACACAACGTTGCGGTATTATTACGTATCACAACACGTTTAGCTCATTCAAGAGCAGGAGTAAAATGCCATTATAAAAGAGAACAAAACAAACTGAAATTCCCCGACAACCCAAGAAGATTCATCTTATTACCCGCCATTGCTCGAAAACAATACATCGCACTTCTTGAAAAACAAGAAGCCATAAGAAAAGACATCGAAAGTTCAACTTTCTGCACTTATATTGATGGCGAAGACAAATCAATGGGTATCATTACTTCAGGAATTGCTTTTAACTACTTACAAGAAAACTATCAAGATAAGAAATGTCCTTATCCTATCGTTAAAATAACACAATATCCTCTTCCCTTAAAATACATCAATAAATTAGCCGACGAATGCGATTCGTTGATGTTAATAGAAGAAGGCTATCCTTTAATAGAACAACAAATCAAAGGCTTACTGAATCGTGGTCTTAAAGTTAAAGGACGTTTAGACGGCAGCATTCCACGTGTAGGCGAATTGAATGCCAATATCATAGCAAGAGCGTTAGGTTTACCCGACACTCAAGGCGAAGCTGTTCCCGATATAGTAGTTCCTCGTCCACCCGCATTATGCACGGGCTGTCCTCATACTGACACCTATAAAGCACTAAACGAAGCCATTGAACCTTACGGAAAAGGAAGAGTTTTTGCCGATATAGGCTGTTATACTTTAGGAGCTTTACCGCCTCACAATGCTATTTTTACTTGCGTTGACATGGGTGCATCCATCACTATGGCAAAAGGTGCTACCGATGCAGGATTAAATCAAGCAGTAGCAGTCATTGGCGACTCTACATTCTGTCATTCAGGAATTACATCCTTATTCGATTGTGTAATGGAAAACACACCTCTTACCGTTTTCATCCTCGACAATTCGACAACAGCCATGACAGGTGGACAAAAATCGCATGCTTCAGGTAAAATCGAAAATATCTGCTTAGGCTTAGGCGTTGATAAAGACCATATCCATGTGATTAAACCGCTACCTAAAGAACATGATAAGAATGTTGAAATAATAGCAAAAGAGTTGAAACACCAAGGAGTTTCAGTGATTATCCCTGAACGTGAATGCATTCAAACATTGAAACGAAAGACAAGAACTCAAAAATAAAAAATTATTAATCGTAAAAATTAAAAAAAATGAATATAAATATAATATTAGCAGGCGTAGGTGGACAAGGAATATTATCCATTGCCACCATTATCGGTAATACAGCAGTGAAACAAGGCTTGTATTTAAAACAAGCCGAAGTGCATGGCATGAGCCAACGCGGTGGCGATGTGCAATCTCATTTACGCTTATCGGACAAAGAAATAGCTGCCGACCTCATCCCTATGGGAAAAGCAGACATTATTATTTCCGTTGAACCTATGGAAGCATTGCGTTATTTACCTATGTTAAAACCTAAGGGATGGGTAATTACCAATACCAATCCGTTTATCAACATTCCTAACTATCCCGAAAAAGAAGTCCTATTGGAACGCATTAATAAATTATCGCATAAAATTGCCCTTGATGCAGACGAAATTTCGAAAAATTTAGGCTCTGCTCGTTCCTCTAATATGGTCATTCTGGGTGCTGCTTCGCCTTTCCTACAATTAAAAATCGAAGATATCGAACAAACGATAAAAGAAACTTTTATAAGTAAAGGACAAGAAGTAGTAGACGTTAATATTGCTTGTTTACACGCCGGTAGAGATTTTGCCGACAAAAATAAATAATTTACAGTAGGAGGATGCCCTTTTGACATCCTCCTATTTTACTAACTATATTCAACATGAAAACAGTAATTATTTTTAGTTCAAAACACGGGACTACGGCTAAAGTAGCTCAAATGCTTGCCGAAAATCTGAAACAAGAAAATACAACACTTTATAATCTACTAAGAGGACATACATGTAAACAGCTCAATGATTACGATGCCGTCATTTTAGGAACAGCCATATATGCGGGAAGACCGATAAGGACAATAAAAAAATTTGCTGAGAAAAACTTGAAAATTCTACAAACAAAAAAATTAGGTTTATTTATTTGCGGAATGGACCCCAACGAAGACAAACATGCCGAAGCAATGAAAGCCACTTATCCTCAAGAACTTTTAGAGCATGCTACGGCTAAATATTATCTCGGCGGTGAATTTATTATTGAAGACATGAGCCGTTTGGAACGTATGATTATTAAGAAAGTAGCTCGTGTACAAACAAGCATATCATCGCTTCATCACGAAAATATTCGAAAATTTACAGAAGATTTCAATGAGGAAAAATAAATCCTCCTTTTACTATCTTACAATTTCCACGCTTTTCCTAAAACCTCAATAATATCCGATGCTATCAGACTTTCATAGCTTTCTCTTTCCAAAGCCATATCCCCCGCTCTACCATGTAAATACACTCCCAAAATAGCCGCTTCGGCAGCCGTATAGTGTTGAGCTGACAGTCCCAATAAAATACCCGTCAACACATCGCCACTTCCTGCCGTTGCCATACCCGGATTGCCTGTAGAATTGAAAAACACATCTCCATTGGGTAAACTAATACTACTGTGTGCTCCTTTTACAACCGTAACACAGCGGTATTTATTCGAAAACTCTCTTTGTAACTGCAAACGCTCGTATGAATGACGACTTTTACCTACCAAACGTTCAAACTCTTTTAAATGAGGCGTGAAAATACAGTTAGCAGGTAAATATTCCAACCAAGTTTTATTTTCAGCCATTATATTAATAGCGTCGGCATCAAATATGATAGGCATTTGAGCATTGTAAATAAGATTTTTCAATCCGTTTGCCGTTTCTTCGGCTTTACCTATGCCGGGACCTATCGCTATGGCATTCACATTGCTTAGCTTCTCGAAGGGAATATTCGTCATGTATTCCTCATGAATATCACAAGAACACAAAGCCTCAGGAACAGTTGATTGTAGAATTTCAACCCCTGTTTTCGGCACATGTACTTCAACTAATCCAAGACCGCTACGCAAACATGCTTTTGCTCCCAACACAGCAGCACCCATCATGCCTTTGCTTCCGGCAACCAATAAGGCACGCCCATGAGTTCCTTTGTGCGAAAATTTAAGCCTTGGCTGTATATACTTCACTATATCTTTCTCCTCCGCAAAATAAAAAGGCGTTTCTATCTTATTGATAAACGCATCGTGTAAGCCTATATCGCCCACTTCCCACTCGCCGACAAAGTCGTAATATTCAGGAAATAAAAACGATAACTTAGGAAATTGAAAAGTAAACACAAAATCGGCTTTCACTATGGAAGCATTGAAATCAATAGCTTGATTGGCAAATAAACCGGAAGGAATATCTATGGAAAAAACAAAAGCAGAGGATTGATTAATGCGTTGAAATAAATGACATAGCACATCATCCGTTACTGTTTTATTCAAACCGCTTCCCAATACGGCATCTACAATGACATCGTAATTCAAAGAGGGAATATCTTCTTTGTTTTCTATTGTTTTTATGGTATCGCCGTATTTTTTTTGCAAACGTTCAAGATTCACGGCACAATCATTTGAAAATTTATCGGAATGTTTGATAAGTGCTACACTACATTGATAATTGTTTTCCAACAACATACGTGCAAGTGCCAAACCGTCGCCACCGTTATTTCCCATTCCACACACTATTAATATATTCGTTTCCTTGTCGAACATATCAAGCATTTTTTGATAAACAAGCCGTGCGGCTCTTTCCATTAAATCAATGGATTCGATAGGCTCGTGTTGAATAGTGTAAGCATCTGCCTCACGAATTTGCTGTATTGTAGGTATTTTCATATTATCCTATATTATAACTATGGAAAGCAAAATTACATCTTTTTTAGAGATGACAATTAATAAATAATGTGTTTTTTTCAACATTTAATAACTACCGAATTTTTTCTTATAAAATAATTTATGTCTTTTAGCGTTTGTAAACATAAAAATACTACTTTTGCACATTGTATTAAAATAATATCGTTTTGAATATCATCATAAGTATATGAAAAAAATATTAGTTGTCATCTTTCTTTTAGCAATTAGCGCTAAACTATCATACTCACAAGAGAATAACCAAACACCCCAAGAAAAAAAGAAAAGCAATTTTAACTATGCCGATCTTATTATTAAAGATAGAATTTTTGTAGATGTTTTTTCGAGTCGTTGGATTAATTTCAATACCAACGAAATTAAGCAACGTGCTATTAACCAAGGAGTAAATGCGTGTTTTATTTTCGATTTTCCGGTCAAAAAAAACAGCCCTTTCAGTTTTGGCGTAGGAATTGGCGTTACCCACCACAACTTATTTTCCAACGCCTACACTTACATTGATACCGGCTACACTACGGCTATGAAAGTCATTGATACTAACCGTATTAAATACGATAAAAACGCCCTTTCTTTTACCAACCTCAACATTCCCTTAGAGTTTCGTTATTTTCATAAATCGGGCTTCAAAATAGCATTGGGAGTCAGAGTAGGTTTAATGGTTGATGTACACACAAAATATTATGGACGAAATATTGACGGCAAAGATAAGAGTGAAAAATTAATAGATAAAAAAATACCCAATGCCACCAAAGTTCCGGTTGAAATAACATTCCGAACAGGATGGAAATATTTTGGTTTCAATGCTTCTTATATGGTTACCAAGCTATTTGAAGCCGGAAAAGGACCTCAAATGTATCCGCTCAATCTTGGCATTAGTATCTCATTATATTAAAAAAATATGAAATTCATTGTTTTAGGAGCTAACGGACAATTAGGAAGCGAATTAAAAGAAAAAGCTCAACACTATTCCGAACATCATTTTTTATTTAGCGACATTGAAGAGGTAGATATAACCGAGTCTTCCGATATAGAGGAATACATTCAAAACAATCCTTGCGATGTAGTCATTAATGCAGCTGCTTATACTGCCGTAGACAAAGCCGAAACGGAAAAAGAAAAAGCCTTGGCTATCAATGTAAGTGCAGTAAATAACTTGGCATTGCTATCAAAGAAATACCGTTTTTTTCTTATTCATATTTCTACCGATTACGTTTTCGACGGCAAGGCTTATCTACCTTACAAGGAAAATGACACCACACATCCCCTTTCGGTATACGGAGAGACCAAACTACAAGGCGAGTCAGCTTTGCAAAATACTCTGACACGAGGTGCTATCGTTCGAACATCATGGTTGTATTCTTCTTATGGAAATAACTTTCTAAAAACCATAATGCGTTTAAGCAAAGAGCGTTCGCTCATAAACGTAGTGTTCGACCAAATAGGAACACCCACCTATGCAGCCGATTTAGCCGAAGCAGTTCTAACAATAGGAATACAAAATCATTTGGTAAAAAATTTAGAAATTTATCATTATTCCAACGAAGGCGTGGCTTCGTGGTATGATTTTGCCCACGAAATACTACGACTTACTCAATCTCAAACTACGATTATTCCTATAGAAAGCAAAGACTTCCCTACGCCGGCTAAACGTCCGTTTTATAGCGTTTTAAATAAAAGTAAAATAAAAAAAGATTTCAACATCACTATTCCTCATTGGAAGGAAAGTCTCATTCTATGTTTAAACAAACTGACAACCAAAGATTAAACGGATTTACAAGTGTAATTTCAACAAAAGCGACCAAACAATGAAATATTTTTTGTAAATTTGTTTTTTTAAAAAAGAAAACAATTTCATTTATTAATCAATTAAATACATACACATGAAGAAAATTTTTCTAATCGCATCGGCTTGTTTTTTTATTTTTTCACAAAACAAGCTCAATGCATGTACTAACTTTATTGTAACCAAAGGAGCAAGTAAAGACGGCTCTACCTTCATTTCTTATGCTGCCGATTCTCACACTTTATACGGAGAATTGTACCATTGGAAAGCAGGCACCCACCCTGCCGGCACTATGTTGGATATTTACGAATGGGACAGCGGAAGAAAATTGGGACAAATCAAACAAGCGAGTGTAACTTATAACGTAGTAGGAAACATCAATGAACACCAAGTAGCCATTTCGGAAACTACCTACGGCGGATTGGATTATTTAAAAGATAAACGCGGTATTATCGACTACGGCAGTTTGATTTACATCACACTTCAAAGAGCAAAAACGGCACGTGAAGCCATTAAAATCATGAGCGAATTAGTAGCTGAATACGGCTATTGCAGCGGTGGTGAATCTTTTTCCATTTCCGACGCTAACGAAGCGTGGATAATGGAAATGATAGGAAAAGGCAAACCTATCCTTGATAAAAAAGGTGCCGTCGACAACAAAGCATGGACTTTGAGTTCCGTATGGGTAGCTTTACGTGTACCCGACGGTTATGTATCGGGACATGCCAACCAAGCACGTATCACCACTTTTCCATTAGCCAATGGAAAAACATCCATTACGACAAAAGACATTGCTAAAATATTTAATCCCAACGTAGAAGTAGTCTATACTCCCGATGTTATTTCCTATGCCAAAGCCATTGGTTTATACGATGGAAAAGATGCCGATTTTAGCTTTTCCGACATCTATGCTCCCGTTGATTTCGGCGGAGCTCGCTTTTGCGAATCAAGAGTATGGTCGGGATTTATGAAAATAAACCCTGACGAAATGGCAAAATACGAAGATTATGCACGCGGCGATAATTTGAAAAACCGCATGCCTCTATGGATTAAACCTAATCGTAAATTAGATGTAAAAGATGTTTTTGCTATGATGCGCGACCATTTTCAAGGAACATCAATGGATATGACCAAAGACGTAGGTGCAGGTCCTTTTACCTGTCCTTATCGCTGGCGACCGATGACATGGGATTATCAAGGTGTTAATTACATTCACGAACGTGCCATTTCAACACAGCAAACAGGATTTTCGTTTATTGCTCAATGCCGTGGAAAATATCCCGCACCTATCGGCGGTATTTTATGGTTTGGCGTAGACGACAGCTACACAAGTGTATATATGCCTATGTTTTGTGGTATTACTAAAATACCGCATTATGTAAGCGTTGGAAATGGAAACATGATGACTTACTCGCCTACAGCTGCTTTCTGGTTGTTTAATCAAGTGTCCAACTTTGCTTATACACGCTATAAAGATATGATACTTGATATTTTACCCGTACAAGAAGAATTGGAAAATAATTTTATCCAATTAGTAGAACAACAATCCGAGAAGTTTGCAAAAGAATACAATGCCAACAAAGAAGCCGGCATAAATGCAATTAACAACTTTTCCGGTACTGCCGCAGCCACTACCTTCACTCGCTGGAAAGATTTATACCATTTCTTACTCGTAAAATACATTGACGGAAACATTAAAAAAGAAGAAAACGGTAAGTTCTTAAACAACGGCAATAACGATGTTATTCCCGCTGCACCCAATCAACCTCGCTATCCCGATTGGTATTACAAACTCATTATTGACGATGCAGGAGAAAATATAAGAGCGAAATAAAGATAACTATTATAAAAAAACAAAAAACGATTTGGTAATTTCCAAGTCGTTTTTTTTATTGATAAAACTAAAAAATCAAACCAAGAGAAAGGGTGAACATATCGCGGTAATGAGCCGAAGTAGGCATTAGATGGAAAAAACTTTTGCGATAACCTACATCAAAAGTAAAAGAATACACATCCAATCCTAATGACACAATAGCATCTAAATTATGCTGTTGAAAGTCCTTTCTTTTGATTCCTATATCATTTTTCGACAAACGCACCAAAACTCTGTATTGCAATCCCGCATTTGCCCGAAACGACAGTTTTTTAGTCTCTACAATATGAAAACCGACTTCAATAGGAAGTGCCAAATAACCCAACTCTATATGTTGAACGGAACTAAGCGTATCTTTCCATATAAGTTGACATTTATTAATGTGATAATCAAGCCCTGCTTGACCAAAAAAACGCTCTCCTACCCTAAGTTGCAAACCGACATTGTAGTTCAATGTTCTTTTGTATGCTAAAGAAGTCGTAAAGTCTTTTTTATTGGTCGGCACATCAAAGCCGAAGCGTACGCCCCATTGCAGAATATCTTTTGCCGACACGATATGAAACATAAACAACAGCCATGTTGTTAGTAAAAAACATTTAATTTTCATACGTTTATAATTTTTCATTTGAAGGTAACGCCGTTAATTTACGTTCTACAAAAGATTTAAGAAAAGAGGCAGTTCCTTCTATTCCTAAAAACGACGAATCGATGCAAAGATGATAGGAAGCAGAAGCACCCCATGTTTTATTGGTATAATAGTTATAATAATGGGCTCTTTTTTTATCTACCTTATTGAGTATATGAATTGCTTTTTGCACAGTTACGCCTTCTTGTTTCATCATATGTTCCACTCTTTTATCGAAAGGTGCATGAATAAAAAAATGAAAGCAATTCGGACGGTCTCTTAATATATAATCGGCTGTACGACCGATGATGACACAAGATTCCCTCGTCGCTATTTCTCGTATAACATTTGCTTGCAGTTCATAAAGTTCGTCTCTACTCATCAGCGACTTATCATACATATTGACAGGGTTATACACCAAAGCACGCAGCAATTTATTAGAGGGTTTTTCGTCCGCTTTTTCAAACAGTCGGCTATCGATTCCCGTTTCTTTTGCTGCCAATTCCAACAAAGATTTATCATAATATTTTATTTGAAACAATGCGGCAAGTTGCTTGCCTATTTCTAAGCCGTTAGCACCGCTTTGCCGACCAATGGTTATAACGATTTTTCCTTCAGCATTTGTCATCATTATATTTCTTTTTTAAATTTGTTCAATTGTCGTGATATTAAAATAACAGCCACAATAGTAGCCAGAAAATCGGATATAGGTATGCTCATCCACACACCATTGAGTTCCCAAAAATAAGGGATAATAAAAAGCAAAGGAAGTAAAAATAACATTTGACGCGAAAGGGATAGGAAAATAGCTTCTTTAGCTTTACCTATCGACTGAAAGAATTGACCTACTACGATTTGAAATCCTACTATAGGAAATAAAGCTACCGATATTTGTAAACCTATCTTTGACAAACGCATCAATTCCATGTCGGAAGTAAAAAGAGACACCATCGCCGTTGGAAACAATTCGCCCAAAATAAAACCTGTGGTAGTCAATAGAGTAGCTATCAACACGGTGAAACGAAAAGCCTTGATGGCTCTATCGTATTGTTTTGCCCCGTAATTGTAGCCCACAATGGGTTGCATTCCTTGCGTTAAACCTAAAACTATCATAAGAAACAAGGTTGATAAACGATTGACAATACCGTAAGCACCGACAGCCATATCGCCACCATAAAACAATAGTTTACGATTCACAACAATAACAATAACAGAAGCACAGGCATTGACCAAAAATGGTGCAATACCTATAGAAATAATCCCGGAAACAATGTCTTTTTTTAAGACGAAAATATTCGGTTTGAAATGAATAAAATTATTTTTATTGAAAAAATGAAACAACTCATACACAAAAGCCGATAGTTGTGCCAGCAGAGTGGCTAAAGCTGCCCCCTTGATACCCCATTGAAAATAAAAAATAAAAACAGGTGCCAATATAATATTTACAAACACTGATATTAAGATAGTTATCATTGCTTTTCGAGGATAACCCGACGAACGTATCAAGCCGTTCAATCCAAAATACAAGTGAGTGATAATATTTCCATACAATAGTATTTTCATAAAGTCGCGAGCATAAGGTAAAGTTGCCTCGCTTGCTCCAAAAAAATACAAAATGGGATCTAAAAAAATAAGACATACCAAAGAAAACAAAAAACCGGTAATAACATTCAGCAACACTAAATTACCAAGTATTTTTTCGGCACTTTGATAGTCTTTTGCACCTAAACGTACCGACATCATCGCGGCGGCTCCTACCCCTACCAACGAACCAAAAGCTGCACCTAAATTCATAAAAGGAAAAGTAATGGACAAACCGGCAAGTGCCATAGCCCCCACACCATGACCTATAAAAATACTATCAATAATGCTGTAAAGAGAAGTGGCTATCATAGCAATTATGGAAGGAATAGAATACTGCCAAAGCAGTTTCTTAATATTACCATAACCTAATACCAACGGATTTTGACTATCAGACATACCTTATTTTTCCCTCTTTTCAAAAAAAAGGCAAAATTACGTATTTTTTTAATACGGAATAAAGCGAAAAATAACTTTTTATTATTCGTTCTTTTGTCTTATCAACCATTTTCCATTAGTAAGGATTAAAACACTAAAATCCGAAATTTCCTTCGTGTTCTAAAATAATTTAGCACTTAAAATCAAAGAAAATAAAAATATTTTTAGAAAACAGCATTTTTTATTGATTTTTTCAATAACTTTGCTCAAAAGTTTAATCAAAAAATTCATGACTTATCTTATTTCTTTACTCTCTGAGTATTTGTTACCCAACTTCCTTCTTGCGAAAGAATACGAAGGAAAGTACGACAGGCATATATTTATTACCACCCGAAGAATGGGCAAAGAAAATATGACATCACGCTATTGCTACGCCTTAGGTGTTGACAAGAAAAAAGTAAGGATTGTTGTACTTTCGGAAGAAGATTTGCCCGCTGCACGACAAAAGTTGCAAAAAGAGAATTTTAGCCGAAAAAACAAGTATTTTGTCAACCTAACGGGCGGTACAAAAATAATGTCTATCGCTGTGTTTCAGCATTTTTACAAATACCAAGCCGATTACTTTTATGTACCTATCGGTATGAATAAAATAGAAAATGTGCGTACAGGCAAAGATTTACCGCTGAACTATCGAGTAAATATTGTAGAATATTTATCCCTTTACGGACTGTATATCGAAACAAGTGAAACGCGTTACTTAGACGATGACAGCCAAGGCGAAGAATTCGAGAAATATGTCTTTAATCGAATAAAATACGAAAAGCGACTAAGTCCGGAAAGAATGCAAATAGCACGTGGCGTAAAAATATTTCGAAACAGAAATGAGAAACTAAACGACAACGAAATTGATGTAATGTGGACGGAAGACAACCAACTCTACGTAGCGGAATGCAAGGTATCGCTATTTAAACCCAAAGCATTGGGAAGCAACAAACGTCCGATAAATAACCCACCGGAATACTTGGAAGAAATTATGTACAAATTATCGGCAATTTCCAAAGATTTCGGATTACGGGTAAATCCGTATATTTTTATCAAATTAGGGCTACCCTCAAAACATTTTAACAAGAATAGAAAAAAAGCAGTGGAAAAAAGAATGAAAATTCTAGGAATAAAAGGAATTATTAGTGAACAAGAATTGAGACAGCAGGATTTTAAAATATAGTATGGTAAAAAAAAACGTTTGTATCATTTTTAGGCATAAAGAATTGTTTGTGATTTATTGAGATAAAAAAAACACAATAGAAAACAACAAACAAACGTTACAAATTTAAATTTTACATATATTGTATTTTTGTTTTTATAAATTAAATGTTAGCAGCATATTATGACCAAAAAAATTTATTTTTTAATAATTCCTATATTTCTCTTGATTTTCAGTTGTAAAACTGAAAGAAATACTTCGTGTGATCAAAGGTTCGATATAAAAAACAGTATTGATTTCTCTTTGGACTCCGGATATATTACCAAAAAAGCCGGATTACCACTTCTCCTTTTTTACGGAATTACCGATACGACTAATTCATCTTGGAATTGGATCAAAGATTCTGACACCATTGCAAAATACTACAGAGATCAGCAGACCGGACATTACTTTATTTGTTCATTTGACTGTTCTAATATGTTTGGTTTTAGAACACATATCATTTTTGAATTGAATCAGAATGGAAAACTAATTAAAAATGAACGATTTTTTCATGGTAATTATCCCTGTTGTTGGGAAAACCATTATAACGGATTTAATAGATATGGCACTTTTTATGGCATAAATATATGCGGTACAGGTTCCGGATATTGTGCAAAGCATCTGTTTCTTTTTAAAAATCTGATTCCGCAAGATTCTCAAAAACTAATCCCTATTGAATATTGGTCATATTCCGGCGAAGAAGAAGCTGAAAGTTTAAGTTCATTGATGAAAATAGAAAACAATGAAATATTGATGCATTACAAATTAGAGATTGGACTGTTGGACGACAGTTTAAATTTTAACATTAATGAAACCAGGGAATTTGATGCGAAATTCAAATTAATTGATGGTATTTGGGAACCGGAAGATTCAACACTATTCGAAAGTTTAGATATATGGTTTTAAAAAATGAATCCAATGTAATTAATGGGAAAAATTTAAAATTTGCGATAACAAAAAATGAAATTAAAAGAATAAAGTAACATACTTATGAAAACACTGTTAAACATATTATTTTCGATTTTATTGCTGACTTTACTCAGCTGTAATAATGGCGAACAATCAAAACATAATCCTGTTAAAGACCCTACTGCAATTGAAGAGGAGAATGCAGGAATTACAATTAACTACGACAGCACCAAAGTTATTAAAACTGCTTATGTAACAGACAGAAAAGGAGTTGATATAAAACAACAAGCCAATAAAAATTCCAAGACATTAGGAACCTATGGATACGGAACAAAGTTAGAGGTAATCGAAGAAACTGAAGATTGGTTTGGTGTCCGTGATAGAATTACAAGAGAGTTTTATAGAGATGGCTACAAAATAGAAAGTACTACTTGGGAAAAGGTGTATGTTGCAAAAAATAAAACTGGTTCTATTGAAGAAATAAAATTAATACCCTCCGACCTCAATATTATTTCTTCTTTGACAATAAATCAAAAAACGGAATATTTTGAAACAGATAAAAAGCTGACAAAATATCTCACTTTAGAGCTTATAGACAAATCGCTTTTTGACAATCAAAAAAATAGTGCTGTCTGTTTTTTATTAACGGATACAATCGTTAAGAAAAAAAGAAATGGCATTCTTGAATTGAAATGCAAAAACAAAACTGTAAAGTACGTTGACAAACCTGATGCAGAAGTTGATGTGCAAGTATTCAATTATGTCGGGCAAATTGAATTTTTAAATAAATACCTAATCAGTGGGGCATATTGGGAAAGTGGGGATTATAAATTTATTGACAAAACAAGCGGAGAAGAAACGAATACTTTTGTAGATTACCCTTATATTTCACCCGATAAAAAGAGTATTATTTGCATTAACACAAATCATTTTAATTTCACGGCAGACTTAGAGTTCTACACCATTTCCGGAAATGAGATAAAACAGATTATGAGTGCAAGTTTTAAAAATTGGATGCCAACTTTAAGTAATGGTAAAATGTTTTGGAGTTCTGACGGATACTTATATCTGACAGTGAACCATGTCAATTCTTTTTGGAAAACTGACGGTAACTTAAACGACAAATGCCAACACATAAGAATAAAAATACTATAACCAACATCGTAAAACATTGCCATTTGACAATACAACCCCATTTATAAATTCATATTAGGACACAATACCCAAAATCCAAAATCAGTAATCCAATTCATTAAAAAAAACACAACCTCACTGACCATCTTCCAATAGAATAAGGATTAAAACCAAGTAAAATAATTTTCAAAAATGAGTTGTATTTAAAAAATATTTTATACTTTTGTAACCTCCGTAACAGTAACGGCGGTAACTAAAAATTTATAAATATGAAATTTTACAATAGAACAAAAGAAATTGCTGAACTACAAAGAATTAAAAAGCTCTCTTTTAGCGAATATTCTCGAATGACTGTAATTACCGGCAGACGCAGAATTGGCAAAACAAGTTTGATAATGAAGTCGGTTGAAAACGAACCGAACGTTTATCTTTTTGTCGGCAGGAAAACGGAAGCAAGGCTTTGCAACGAATATATTCAAGAAATTTCAAATGCTCTGAATGTTTTCGTACCCCAAGAAATTTCGAGTTTCCGCTCTCTTTTTCAATATCTTATGGAAATCGGGAAACAACGTTCATTTCATTTGATTATTGATGAATTTCAGGAGTTTTTCAATATCAATGAGTCAATATACAGCGACATACAAAACCTTTGGGATCAATATCGTAGAAAAACAAAAGTCAATCTCATTGTAAGCGGGTCGGTTTATTCGTTGATGAATAAAATTTTTCAAAATTCCAAAGAACCGCTTTTTGGTCGTGCCGATAACACCATAAAACTTTCGCCTTTTGACACAGATACTTTAAAAACCATCATCTATGATTATAATCCTGATTACCAAAACGATGACTTATTAGCATTATACACTTTTACCGGAGGTATTCCAAAGTATGTAGAACTCATTTGTGATGGGTGCGAGTTGAAAGTTGAGTCGATGATTGAATTTATCGTACGCGAAAATTCCCCTTTTATAGATGAAGGCAAAAACTTGTTAATAGAAGAATTTGGTAAAAATTACGGTACTTATTTTTCTATTTTGAGTTGCATTTCGGGTGGAATTAACACACAACCAACTATTATGACAGCACTTAACGAAAAAAGTATTGGCGGACACATTAAGCGATTAATCGAAGATTACAATATTTTGAAAAGAGTACGTCCTTTTGGTGCAAAAGAAGGCTCACAAACTGCTCGTTATGAAATTATTGATAATTTCTTGCAATTCTGGTTCAATTATTTTGACCGCAATCGTTCTATGATAGAATTAAAGGCATTTTCAGGCTTACAAGAGATTGTAAAATCTGATTACACAACATATTCAGGTAAAATGTTAGAGCGATATTTTCGTGCAAAGTTGGCGGAAACCGGCTTATACCGTGAAATAGCTTCGTGGTGGGAACCCAAAGGAGAAGCAAATGAAATAGATATTGTTGCATTACTTTTTGAGAAAAATAAAGCATTGGCGGTAGAAGTAAAACGCAACAAAGAGCGTTTTCACCCCAAGATATTTGCTGAAAAAGTAAAAAGATTAAAGCAATTAGAATTGCCTAAATTTACAATTGAAACCGGTTGTCTATCGTTAGAAGATATGTAAGGACAAACCGCTCAAGCGAGTACGCATTGATGATAGAGGTACGCACTTAAATTTTACAGCAGAAGTAGCGAGGAAACAGCACGCACCCACTCCCCTTTTTTAATTAGTCGACCCTTAAAAACATTTTAATTTATTGAATATCATTAAAATAATTTGTAAAATATATTGAAGATATTGCAATTATTTGTATCTTTGCAACAAAAATCTTGTATATTTTTGTATGA
>JAAYQB010000025.1 GCA_012519525.1 Bacteroidales bacterium
GATCCACCTCAACTAACACTTTTTGATTGAGGGGGCTTGGAAAATCTAAAAAAACATATCAACCACTGATAATCAGTAGTTAATATATACATTTTTACATTTATATAGTTTTATCGGACAGCAATGTTAATTTATACTCTTTTTCATGGTCAAAATAGAATTTCAAGTAAAGATGGGACAAACCATTGGATACCCTTTACTGAGCAAGAAGTTGATGCTAAAGATAAATTTGAAAGCAATTTCATGTCCGACTTTTTAAAAGGAAAACCTACTAAAAGAAAAAATTTTCCTAATTTGCCTATGATACTGTTTGAACCTGAAGAACCTTATTTGAAAGTTTTCAAATTTTCATCCGAAGCTATAGCTGTTTTTAATGCCGGACGTGAATTATGGAAATACTATCATCAACAACCCAACTCTAATGTTAACGCTTCATTTTACGACATTAAAGAACATTTTCAAGGCAGAAACGAAGCAGGCAAAATGAACAATACAAGTGCAGACGAAACATATACAAACTTAATTGGCGACTTGAGAGAAAAACTCAAACAGCTTGCCGAAAAAATAGAACCCAAAGTGTACAAATATGGATTTTTAAAAATATAAGAATTACAAAACTATAGATAACTTTTTATTTCTTTTTTTCAGCTAATGTTTGCTTTGCATTTTCGACCATAAAATGCAAACGATTGTAAACATTAGCATCGGAAGTACCACCATCGAAATCCAAAAAAAGAAGATTCATTTGCGGATATATTTTTTTAATTCTTTTCTCAACTCCTTTTGAAATAACTTGATTAGCAATACATCCAAATGGCTGCAAGCTAACTACATCATACACTTCACTTTCAGCAAAACTGGCTAACTCAGCAGGAATCAACCAACCCTCGCCAAAATTGGCAGACAAATTAATTATTTCAGAAGCTAATTTAGCATCGTGAAAAATATCAGAAAATGGACGATAATATTTGAATTTACTTCCAATTTTATCAAAACGTTTGGCACAAGCATACACAATTTTGTAAATAGTGTCGGAAAGAAACAAAGGCAAACCCACTTCTTTGATATGCAATTTTTTATTGACATGATTATTTACAAAACTATTGATGAAAAAATTGTACATTGTAGGTCCTACTACTTCAATACCTTGATCGGATAACCACTCCAATATATTTTTATGACTAAAAGAATTGTGTTTCAAATAAATTTCACCTACTACTCCAATAACCGGAATATTGTCGTCGTGTACGATAGCCTCATCAAATTCTTGAACTGCTTGTCGAAATAGATTTAACAAACCTTTTTTACTCCTTTTTTCAATAAACGGAGTAGCAAGTTCAATATACTTATCTCTTAACTCTTTGGCATATCCTTTCTGCTTTTCTCTCACAGCAGAAGCATAGTATAATTTTAAAATACAATCAACATATAGAAGTGAGAAATAAGTAATAACAACATTGTTTTTTAATTTTAACTTAAAACCCGGCTGTTCGTTCATCATATCTTTACCAAAAGCTACTGAAACAACAGGTATTGTTTCATATCCTGCTGCTATTAAAGCGGATTTAATAAGCGCAATATAATTAGAAGCACGACATTGCCCGCCTGTTTGAGTAATGCCAACAGCAATATCGTCCGGATTATATTTCCCACTTTGAAGTTCTTTAACAATGCTTCCAACAACAAGAGTGGCAGGATAACATATCTCATTGTTTGCATATTTTAGTCCCAACTCACCTGCTATCTCATCGGGAGGTGCTAAATTTTCTAAACGATAGCCCATTAGCGAAAACAATGAGGGTAGCAACTCTGAATAGCCATCGGCAAAATAAGGTGCCAAAATAGTCCTATGTTTATGCTTATCGGTAAATACCGGCAATGTTTTAAAAGGAGTTATTTTTCTTTCTCCGCTACCGAATTTTAAACTTTCAACCAACGAGCGTATTCTTAAACGCTGTGAACCAATGTTATTTACATCATCAATTTTTAGAATAGTCAGATTTTTCCCTCTTCGCTTCAACACCTCATTTACTTCGTCAATAATAAAAGCATCGGGTCCGCAACCAAAAGAAGTCAATAATACGAAATGAATATTTTCTTCGGATGTAGCCACATAATAAGCCGCTTTTAAAATACGATTGGGATAAGCCCATTGAGAAATACTATGCACTTCTTTAAAAACATCATCATCGGTAAATAAGGCAATATTTTCGGTAATAACATCAATTCCCATATCGGCAATGGCATCTCCAATTTTATGTTGTATAAGAGGATCAATATGATAAGGTCTACCTGCAAGTAGAATGACCATACGATTTGTTTTTTTTGCATTTTCGACAATCCGTTTATTTTGAACGGCTAATGTTATAACATAATCGCGTTGTTTTTTTAGTGCTTTTTCAAATGCAGATTGAATCGTTTTTTTATCAATATTTAAAGATGACAAATAAGATTTACAGGCTTTATACAATAATTTTTCATCTTTAAAGGAAACGGAGGGTGCATCAATAGGAATTGTTGTATCAATAGCACTTTTAATCACATCGGAATATCCTGCTACGATAGGACAATTATAGCTATTGTGAGCGCTAAGTGTCTCTTTAGCATCAAAAATTGTGTAAGGATATAAGATTCTATCTACTTTTTTGTCTATCAAATCCATAACATGCCCATGCATTAGTTTTGCAGGAAAACAAATATTATCAGCAGCTATCGAATGTATTCCTTTTTCATACAATCGATTGGTTGAAGTTTTAGAAAGAACCGGTTTAATATTGCACTCCGTCAACAAAGTATACCAAAATGGATAATGTTCGTACATACTTAATCCTCTTGGAATTCCAATTTTTAACAACGGTTTTTTAAGAAAAGACACATCTCTGTTAAACAACAATTTATATCTTTCCTTATGTTGATTCATTCCTTTTTCTAAATCTTCTGCTTTATTAGAATAAATTTTTTCGCAATTATTTCCCGAAAAAAATGTACGTCCATTTTTAAATGTAAATTTTCTGACAGTACACGCATTTTCACAGCCATTACATACTTCAAATGAAGACGTATAATTTTGAGATTCGATTAATTTATCAACATAAATGTTTTTTCCGCTTACCTTCTGATTCATTTTAGCATAAAGTGCTGCTCCATAAGCTCCCATAAGTTCGGGAACATCGGAAAAGGTAACATCAACGCCTGTTAAAGTTTCAAGAGCTTTTATAATAGATAAGTTACGAAAAGTACCTCCTTGCACTACAATATGATTTCCTAACTCTTTAATATCTTTGAGTTTTAAAACTTTAAACAAACAATTTTTCACTACTGAATAAGAAAACCCTGCCGCAATATCTTCAATTTCAGCTCCTTCACGCATTGCTTGTTTAACTCTCGAATTCATAAAAACGGTACAACGGGTACCCAAATCATAAGGATTTTTAGCAAAACACGACATCTTGGCAAAATCGGCGATAGAATAATTGAGCATATTGGCATAATTCTCAATAAAAGAACCACAACCGGAAGAACATGCTTCGTTGATTTCAATTCGTTTAATAACACCGTTTTCGATAAATATCGCTTTCATGTCCTGTCCGCCAATATCTAAAATAAAACTGACTTCGGGCAATATTTGCTTCGCTGCTAAAAAATGAGCAATAGTCTCTATTACACCATGATGCAGACCAAATGCCGTTTTAATTAAATTTTCTCCATAGCCTGTAGTGGCACTTCCTACAATTCTTATATTCTTATTGTGTTTTGTAATCTCCTCTTTTAAAAGCGATACTCCTTCTAAAAAAGCACGAAAACTATCTCCTTCATTTCTCCTATAATCTTGAAAAACAATTCTATTTTCCGCATCAATAAGCACAATTTTAGTGGTAGTTGACCCTGAATCTACTCCAAGATAACAATCAAGATTATCAAGCTCTTCCCATTTTACTTTTTGAATAAAATGATTGTTTTTCTTTTTTTTCCATTTTTCTAATTCCTCTTTGGAAGAAAACAAAGCTTTTAATTGTCCTTGATGATTTTCTTTTGTAAGAATCTTATTATCCGATTCAAGCAGTTGTATTGTTTCAGACAAAAGCTTTTTGTTTGTATTCCGAGTAGGTGTAATAGCACATCCCCAAGCGGGTATAAAAGCAGCATTTTCGGGTAAAATAGTATCTTCTTCTTTGATATCAAGTTGACGAAGAAAAGCACTTTTTAATTCGGGTAAAAATGCAAAAGGACCTCCACAAAAAAATATTTTAGGAACAATGTCACTTCCTCTTGCTAATGACGATATCACTTGAATAGCAACAGCTTTAAATACCGAAGCAGCAATATCGCTTTTATTAACTTTACGACTAATCAGATTTTGAATATCCGTTTTTGAAAATACGCCACAGCGAGAAGCTATCGGATAAATATTGCTTGCTTGAGAAGCCAAGTCATTAAGTTCCATAGTGTCTACCCCTAAGAGCGAAGCCGTTTGATCAATAAAGGCTCCCGTTCCTCCTGCACAATTTCCATTCATACGAATATCAGGAGATTTATTTTTTTCAAAAAAAATCATTTTCGAATCTTCTCCTCCTATATCGATAAAGGTATGTACATCTTTGTATTGATATTTGATTAATTCGGCTGACGCTACAACTTCTTGCACAAATGGGAGTTCCAATCTTTCGGCATAACCCATTCCAACAGAACCAGTCATAACGACATCTAAATAACAATCGCCTAATGTTTGTAATAATTTCTTGTGGGATTCTTTAGCGGTTTGTTGTATATCTGTATTATGTCGTTGATAATCAGAAAATATAATTTTATTTTGCTGATTTACAACAACTAATTTTAATGTGGTTGAACCAATGTCAATACCTGCTTTAAAAGTTGGCATCATATTGATAAATAAATTTTTATAGTGAACCTTTTAGAAAATTAAAATTTATTTTTGCTTGTTCGAGTTGTATTTTGTGTAGTTGCTTATTTAAGGATACTTCATTCAAAGCATTAACTTCTTTTATATAATCGCTCGCTGTTATTACTCCTTCTTTGAGCTGATTTGCACAGATATTTACAATAATTTTTCTTTTTTCTATTATTTCTTCATCGCTGACTAATAAACTTTGTAAGTTCTTCATTTCATTTAATTTCTCCATCATCCTAACCCTTAAACTTTGTTCATAATCATTGGCTTGAGCAGTAATTAAATTTTTTTGAATATTAAGATAATCATTGCCGTTTTTCACTGACCCCCAAGAAGTTATAGGAATATACAGTTTTGCTCCCACTATATACATAAAGTTAAAATTGTTATCCATTAGATTATAAGTCGGACGCCCGTAGCCTCCGGAAGCAAATATATTAATTTTAGGCATACTTTGACCCATTAATAATTTCTTTTGATAATCCAATGCCGATTTTTGTAGTTGAAATAAGGTAAATTCCGGACGATTACTTTTCAACAAAGTGTCAAAGTCTTCTGTTTCCGTGAAAATAAATTCAGCTTGGGATAAATCTCTTTTTGTAAATTCCGATAAAGCACTTCGAATAGATTGTTGCTGTAATTTTATTCGTTGCAATTCTTGTTCTATACGCATTATTTCGGCTTCCAAAATGTAAATATTACTTTCTAATATAATCCCATTTTGATACAATGCTTCTAGTTTTTTTAAGTCTTCTTTTAATGTCTGAATACTTGTTGCTATTATTTTGCTGTTTTCCTGTAAATACAATACGGTTAAAAACATTTTACTTATTTCTTCCTTGAACTCATATGTTTTGATATGCACATTTTGCACTTCGATGTCCGAACTTACTTCATCAAACTGTTGTTGACTTTTAGCAACTCCTCCATCCCACACTTTTTGAGCAAGATCAAGGCTCACTAAATACTGATCTTTACTAATAGGTCTGTAAAAATCCAAGTAAGAGGTGCCTGTTTCGTCCTTATTGATAGAAGGAAGTGTATGCGATTGATAGTTGACACTCGCATTTAAATTCACATTAGGAATAAATGATTTTATAATTTGACGTTTAATTTTCCTTAAACGTTCTAAATTTTCCAACTGAGTCGAAGCCGACGAATGTTCTATTGCCCATTCTTGACATTCTTTTAAAGTAACTTGCTTTTGCCCAAACAGTAAAGATTGTGCTATAATAAAAATAACAAAAACGATAAATTTCTTTTCGATAATCATTGCTTATTAAAATTATAAATAATATTACGTTTTTTTTTACATTTTATTGTCTTATTTTTATAAGTTTATGAATATAATAACTATTTTTTTTAACAAAATAATAATTATTTCTAAATATTATTGTATTTTTGTACTTTCTAATTTAAAGAAGAATATTATGCAATTATTTCGCTATAATTTTATGTTTTTAATTGTATTTACTTTAACATTCAATCTATTGAATGCACAAGAAAACACATCAGACACAACTATATATACTAATCCTGATAAACCCGCAAGCTATAAAGGCGGCGAATGGGCAAAAATCAAATTCATCAATAAGCACCTTGTTTATCCGCAAAAAGCAAAAGAAGAAAAAACAGAAGGTAGAGTAAAAGTAGAAATGATAGTCGAAAAAGACGGCTCATTATCAGATATTAAAATCGTTCGCTCTCTATCTCCGGAATGCGATGCGGAAATAAAAAGAGTAGTTGCTTTAATGCCAAAATGGAAGCCTGCCTATCATCAAAAACAAGCTGTACGTTCTCTCACAAGCTTTTCCGTTTTTTATATTCTACCCGACAAATAAAATACAACTTTATGAAAAACAAAACAGTTGGCAT
The DNA here is from genome assembly GCA_012519525.1 of Bacteroidales bacterium. Lineage (GTDB taxonomy): Bacteria > Bacteroidota > Bacteroidia > Bacteroidales > WCHB1-69 > UBA5266. Next base: position 6,785 of record JAAYQB010000025.1, read on the forward strand.
AATAGGAGCCATGCCCGAAGAAGTAATGGGAATTGTAGAATTACTATCGGATAGACAAGAGAAAAAAATAGGAGAAAGAATTTATTACTATGGACATATCAATAATATAAGCACTGTAGTTGTCATTTCGGGTTGGGGAAAAGTTTCGGCTGCAATGACTATTTCAACATTAATACATCATTTTAATATAAGCGAAGTTATTTTTACGGGAGTAGCAGGAGCAATTCAGCCTCAATTAAATATTGGCGATATCGTTATTGGCAAAAGACTCGTTTATCATGATATGGACGCACGACCTTTAATTCCTCAATTTCAGATTCCTTCATTAGGAAAAATTTTTATTGAAACTCAAACTTATCAGTTACAATTAGCTAAAAAAGCTATTGAGGTCTTATTAAATAATCTTATTGAATATAATTTAGAAAAACATGGTATAACACAGCCCGTTTTACACATTGGAGATATAGCCAGCGGCGATCAATTTTTCTCTTCTAATCAACAGAAAACAAATCTATTAAAAAATCTACCCACTGTATTATGTGTAGAAATGGAAGGTGCTGCTGTAGCTCATGTTTGCGAAGAACATAATATCCCTTTTACAGTTATTCGAACTATCTCAGATAAAGCAGATGAAACCTCTAATATTGACTTCTTATCATTTATTAAACAAATAGCCAGTCGCTATTCGGTTGATATTATAAAGAATATCTATTCGTTATACTAAGAAAGTTATTGTTTAATTACTTTACGTGTAATAATATCGTTGTTTGTGTATATTTTCACAAAATAGATACCGTTATTTAAGTGATTTACATCTATGAATTCAAAACCGCTTTTTAATGTAATAATAGCTTTTCCAAGTAAATCAACAATTTCTACTCTTTCTACTACAATATTTTCCGTTTTTATACGTAACTCGTTTTTAATAGGATTAGGATAAATATTTATAGCAGATGTATAAGAAGTTATACTCGCCGTTGAGTCGTATTTTAAAGTATAAAACCAAGTCAATATAGGATGTCCGTCATTAATGCGAGGATGTGGAGATTTAAAATCTGTTGACCAATGAGTTTTCCCATAGTCAGCACCATTAAGACCATTTCCACTACCTGTACCTACAAATCCGTCTTGCGTCATTTGAAAGCTTGCATTTCCAAGCATATCATGCTCATCTACATTTCCTAAATCCTTTCCGATTCCCTGTATTCCTTGTGTATAAGAATTACAAAAATAGCAGTTTTCAAATTTCCCCGTATCAGAGTTTTCACCACAAAAGCCGCCAAAAGTTGCTCCATTTATAGGATTCGTAACCGTATATGCACTTTTTACTTTGTTATTATTCAATCCGACAAATCCTCCGTTAGTACCGGGACCGGTTACTTTTCCTTTTGCAAAAGCATAGTTAATAAACATTCTTACGTTTGAAGTGTCGTTGATTCCAACAAAACCTCCGCCATAAGTAGTATTAGCAGTAACATCTACTTTTGCAAAACAATCCATAGCAGCAGCATAACTACAATGTCCAACAAAACCACCCACTGCAGTATTTCCTTCAACAGTACCTTCAATAACACTACAAGAGTCAAATGCTACAAATTTAACAAAACCAGCAATAGCACCAACAGCAGTACCTCCTTTAATATCTACATTTTCAATAGATATAGTAGCTATTGTATTATAGTGATTATCATTGTCTCCACTAGCATAACCTAAGAGACCGACATAATCATTAGTTCCGGAAATAAATAAATTAGAAATTACTTTCCAATTTCCTATTACATTCCCTTTAAAAGGATGATCAGCAGTACCAATAGGTGTCCATTCATGATTATCTAAATCAATATCTTCCGCAATCAAAATAGTTCTACCTTTAAAATCTTGTGTTCCATCATTGCATTGTTGAGCAACCCATGCCAATTCTGCACCATTGGTAATGGTATAAATATTTTTATTGGGGGTAACCGGTGTTTTAGTGGTTCCATCCCATTTTTGAGCTATCGTAAAACTAACGATTGACAATAAAACTGAAAGTATAAATATTTTTCTCATATTGTATTAATTTTAGTATGTAAACAATGTACAAAAATAAGTGTTTTAAATCAAAAAATCAACAATTTTATCATTTTTTTTAATATTCATAAACTTAAGATAATGAAATGTTTGCAAAAATAATCAAAACATATTTCAAAATTTTATAAAAACATTATCTTTTTCATGGAAGAATTAAGTCGATTCTAAAAAAACTTTTAGAAAGGATAACCTACTCCCACATTAAAAACTATATCTTTTAGCGATACTTTTTCATTAATCCATTGCATATTATCATCTTTACTTGGATTATAAATTTGTAAAGCCGCATCTAACCTTAACACAAAAAACGACAAATCTAATCGCAACCCCACTCCGCTTCCGATAGCAATATCTTTGTAAAACTTATCCCATCTGAATTCTCCATTAGGTAAATCCATATTTTTTTTGAAGAGCCAAACGTTTCCCGCATCAACAAAAAAAGCAGTATGCAGGTATTTATAAATCGGCGTTCGAAATTCTGCATTAAATTCTATTTTAATATCACCCGTACTTTCCAAGCGCGATGCTAATCCTTTATATGAACCGGGACCTAATGTTCGCAAACTCCAAGCTCTCATACTATTAGAACCTCCTAAATAAAAACTTTTCTCAAAAGGAAGTGTAATAGAATTTCTCGTTGTCGGAATTCCTAAACCAATGTCGGTATGTAGCACAAAAGTGGATTTTTTTGCAATCATTATATTGTATGCTAAATCAATATTTGCCGACACATAACTTGCAAACGGAATACCCCAAAAATTATATTGATTGTTCTCATTTTTCTTTGCTTTAATTGATGCAAAAATAGCATAAAGTGAGTTGCCGTAAGATTCGGTATTAAAACGTAAAAGAAAGAAATTTTTACGTGCAATCCCTTTATAACTACTATAAACTAATTGATAATTTGTTCCTATAAGCAAGTGGTCTTTGTATTTTTCTTGGATACGCTTACTGTATCGTTGAATATTCACTTTGAATAAAGAATCCGGATATATTTTAACTAAATTAATGTTTAAAACAGACAATATATGCGTGATTTGTGGTGAAGTTCTCCATTCATAGCGAAATCCTGTACTTGTGATAAAACGAGAGTAATTATCTTGTACTTGATAATTACTTCCTACATTTATAATCGTTTTAGCTCTAAACTTTTTCGGTACATTTTGTTGTTTAACCGGAAATAAAAACCTTGAAAACTCTAATCCGACATCTCCTCCCACTTCAAAATTACGGAATCGCCATTTGCGTTCACTATCATCGGACACCTGTCGCTGAAACTCATTGGCATACATTCCCGTAATAGAAAAAATTTCGCCGGATTTAAAAAAATTCCTATTCGAATAGCTTAGATTGACTCCTACTCCAAAATCTTTCCCAATATTTTTCCCTAATAAATCGTAATGAAAACTATTGCGTTCCATTTTCAAAAGCTGCACACTACAAGTTACATAGCCCGTATCGGAAGTAATGTTGTTTTTACTTTCTTCTGTCTCACGATAGGTAATTTTAATAAAACTAAAATTTTTCATATCGTCGTAACGATTATAAGTACGCTTAATTTCACTTACTTTGTATAAATCTCCCGGAAAAAAACTTAATGGATAAACTAAAGTTTTCGGTTTAAAATCAATTTTATCGGCATAATAAATAATATAGTAATTGGTATCCTTTTTATGTACTATTTCCGAATAATAAACAGTATCAACTTCCTTATCCGAACCGATAAAATTAGAAAATATCTCAATATTTTTCACATAATATTTACGATGAAATCCTTCGTAAGTTTGCTCATCAATAGTATAGTAAGGATTGGATATTTCTATAGCAACATCTACAGTGTAATTTGTTAAGTTGCTATCTATTTTAAAAACAATATAGTTTTCGGTAAAATTATAATAACCTTTATTATTAAGCAATGTCGTTATGCGGCTACGTTCTTTGGAAAAAACATCCACATCAAAATTATTTCCTATTTTAATCATACATTGTGCCGTATCTTTTAGAACAAGTGATGCTATTTGACTATCTTTGATACGATACGTTATTTTATTAATTGTACATACATTGCCTGAAGTAATACGATAGATAATTTTAGCTTTTTTGCGTTTTAAAAATTCAACTTCAGGTTCAACTTTTACTTCAAAATATCCTTTATTTTTCATATAAAGAAGAATTTGAGACGTAGAATACTCCATTAAAGAAGTATCTAATAACACTAAAGGTTCTCCAAAATTTTTACGAAACCACTGTTTGGTTTTATTGTCTTTTGTCGAATCTTTTGGAGTTGCTGATTGATAAATTCCCGCTTTCCAAAAAAAAAGATTAAGGAATTTTTTATTGGTATTGGGTCGTACAACATAAATAATATCATTGGTGGGAACTTCTTTTTTGTCGGCAACGACTTTATTTTTAACAAGCATATACTGCCCTTCTTCTAATTTTTTAGTAGGAACACAAGAGCTAAAAAAAAGAAGTATTCCTATAGAGAGCAATAAATGATGCTTATTTTTTATTCTCACCATTTTGTTAGAGTTTTATCTCATATCAATTATTTCTATACCTTGATATTGTGATGGATTAAAGACAAATACACTATCGTTGATGGTAGGGTTTTTAATAAAGCTATCAAATGAATAAGTGTAAGTATATCCATCTCTTTCCGAAATGCTTATTTTTAAAATTTCTTGTTTATTTTTATTGATAATTATCCGAATCTTGAAAAATGTAGCTGCTTGTAATGGATATAAATCAATGATTTGAATTGTTATTCCTTTTTCTGAAGTTTCGCGTATGAATGCTGAACGATAATATTTATGATAATTAGTAATTAATTTAATGGGATTAATAGCATTCTCATCATCTTGGGAATCGTAGTACGAAATTGTTACTTCATTTTGGTCGGGTAAATAACTCCATACGTTTACAGAATCGCAATACACATGTTGTGAAGGTAAAATTAATTTGTATTTATCCCCTTTTACCGAAACATTTCCTTTTATCGTACTTAACGTCTTATTATCTTTTTCGGTTTGTAATGAAAATTTTATTCCTGCTGACTTTATCTTTTTTAGCTTTTCTTGAATACTTTTAAGAATAGTAACTGATTGGTCATCTTGAATTTTCTTTGTTTGTGTTTGCGAAAATGTCAATCCGAAACAAAGCAACCATCCTAATATGTAAAAATATTTTTTCATTTATTTTTTTATTTTAAAATACTTATATGAAAAAACCGCACCAAACTAAATTTTTTTATACAATTCCTAATTCATTTAATTTTTCTTCCAATACTGTAGGGTCTTTAATGCGAACTTCTCTGGCTTTACTTCCTTCAAAAGGACCGACTATTCCCTCGCGTTCGAGCTGATCCATGATTCTTCCTGCACGATTATATCCCAATTTTAATTTCCGTTGCAAAAGAGAAGTTGACCCATGACCAGTATTTACCACCACCCATGCTGCATCTGCAAACATAGGGTCAATATCTCCATCATCAGCCTCCTGTCCGCTACTTTCTTGTTCTTCAGGTACTTCAGGAAGCATAAAAGCTGTTGCAAATCCGTTTTGCTCTCCAATAAAATCACACACTTTTGCAACCTCCGGTGTATCTACCAATGCACATTGCAAACGAACGACATCATTTCCTGTAGAAATAAGCATATCGCCTTTCCCTATCAAACGCTCTGCACCTCCGGTATCTAAAATCGTTCGTGAGTCTATTTTAGACGACACTTTGAAAGCAATACGAGCGGGAAAATTTGCTTTAATAACACCCGTAATAATATTAACCGAAGGTCGCTGAGTAGCAATAATCAAATGTATCCCTATGGCACGTGCCAACTGTGCTAAGCGAGCAATAGGAGCTTCGATTTCACGTCCGGCTGTCATAATGCTGTCGGCAAACTCGTCAAACACTAAAACAATATAAGGTAAAAATCGATGTCCTTTTTCAGGATTTAAGCGACGAGCTTTGTATTTTTCATTGTATTCTATAATATTTCTACATTGTGCTTCTTTTAAAAGATCGTAACGAAGGTCCATTTCTACACATAAAGAATTCAAAGTACGAACTACTTTTTTAGTATCAGTAATAATTGCTTCATCAACATCAGGAAGTTTCGCTAAATAATGACGTTCTATCTTTGAATATAAAGTTAATTCCACTTTCTTAGGATCAACTAATACTAATTTTAATTCAGCAGGATGTTTTTTATAAAGCAATGAAATCAAAACAGCATTGAGTCCGACCGACTTTCCTTGTCCCGTAGCTCCTGCCATTAGTACGTGCGGCATTTTTGTCAAATCAAAAACAAAAACTTCGTTCGATATGGTTTTCCCAATAGCTATGGGCAATACCATCTTCCCCGTGTTTTGAAATTTTTCCGAGCTAACGGTTGCTTTCATTGGAACTATTTTCGGAGTAGAATTAGGGACTTCTATCCCAATGGTTCCTTTTCCCGGCATTGGTGCAATAATCCTAATTCCTAAAGCCGAAAGAGACAATGCTATATCATCTTCAAGATTTTTAATTTTACTAATACGCACTCCGGGTGCAGGAACAATTTCATATAAAGTAACCGTAGGACCTTCAATAGCACTAATAGACTGTATCTGAACACCATAGTTCATCAAAGTATCTTGTATACGAAGTTTATTTGCTTTAATCTCCGCTTCTTTTTCTTCAATCGAACGAACGGCATTAGGATATTCTTCTAATAAGTCAACAGGTGGAAATACATAGTGAGGCAACTCATCATGAGGATCGTAAGGTTCTAATATTTTCTCCTCGTTTTCAAAGGACTCATCCTCTTCCGTTTCTTCCGTTTCTGAAACAACAGAGAGAGCTATTTCGTTTTCTTCTTCATCATTAATAATAATATCATTACCTCCAATAGGCTCTCTATCATCAACAAGAGGTTCTACAGGTTGAGAAGCAACAATTTCGCTTTTTAAAAGGGATTCTCTGTTTTCTTGCATCACCATAATAGCCTTACTTTCAGAAATTTCCACATCGTCTGCTTCTGCTTGAGAAAATGATTCTACTGCTGTTGCCGGAGTTTCTGTTTCTTCTTCGGTATCACCTGCTTGATTTTTATTTCTTCTAAAAATTTTAGAAAAAATTGACCGACGGCGATTATTTGTATTTTCTTCAACCTTTTTTTCTTCATTTTCTTCATTTTCAACTTCTTCTTTTGCCGGAAATAAAGATGCAAAGGTTAATTCGGCAAATATGACAAGCGATGTTACTGCAATAAAAATCATTAGTAGGATAAATCCTATTAGTCCTATAGAACTTTCTATTAACGAGGAACTTAATTGATTTCCAACATCACCGCCCAACCAACTATATTCTTGCGATTTTCCAAATAACGCACCTAACATCAGCGAAATCCATAAAACAGAAATCAATGTGATAGAGATGGTTCTAAAAGGAGGCAATAAGTTTTTCTTTGCCATTAAATAGACAGATAATAGAAAAAATAAAAATAAAAACCCAAAAGAGGCGATGCCAAATCCACTCTTAATAAATAAAAACGAAAAATAAAGTCCTAATATCCCTAAACTATTGGCAGCTTTATCCGATGTTGTAAGTGTTTGAATAAAATTAGCATTATAAATTGAGTCATCTGCTTCGTATGTATAAAAAAAAGATATAAAAGATGAAAAAAGAAAAATAGTAAATAAAAATAAAAAAACGCCTAAAATTAAATGAAATTTAGGATTTTTTAAAAACAAAACAAACGAGCTATTACTACTCTTTGTTTTAGGTGCCTTTTTTTCCTTTTTTTTAGTCGCCTTTTTCGTAACAGACTTGTTACTAATTATTTTATTTGCCATATACCTAAAATTATTTGTTGTTTTTATTTGTGAATTTTAACGAATTTAGCATGATTTATCAACAAATATTTTATATCAAAATTAATAATACAAATATAATAAACTATTTTATTTTAAGAAAAGCTGTTAAGAAATTTTTACAAACAATAAAATGTTAATTGTTTGCTACTAAAATAGAACACTATTGCTTGTCTCACTTTGCTAAAAAAGTTGCAGGAAATCGAATAAAATCATTGCTTTCTTTTAAAGCAAGCTTTTTATCTCTAAAAACAAGATACAAAACATTATCAATAGATTGAATTTCAATCTCATCTAAATTTATTCCATAAATAATCAAGGTGTTTTTCGTTTTTTTGTAACCTGTAAAATTAGTTGGATTTTCCCATTGTTCTACATAAATTTCTTCAAAATTACCTTCGGTTATTCTTATCGAATCTGTTTCTATTATACGGATAATTGATAAAACTGTTGATGTAATTCTACGATCCTGCCTAATCTGTTCCGTTTGTTCCGTTTCAAGAAGAAACGTTGAATCGATATCAGCTGTATTTACTTCACTTATTACATCTTCTGTTTGAGACAAAGTATCTTTTGTTTCAACAACTTCTTTTTTGCCGATTTTTAAGGCAATCGGTTTTCTTTCAACACTGTCTTTTTCGTTTACAGCCAATACATATTCTATTTTATTGGTGTTCGATTTAGTAAAGCGTTTGGTAAAGTATTTGATAACACCAAAATAATCTATTATAACCGAAAAGATAATCCCGATAAGAAAACCTATTGATAAATAGATTAAATTTAATTTTTTTCTTTGAGTTAACATTTACTGCATTGTTATAATAAAAGGAATACGCGCTTGTATGCCATTTAAACGAGAAAGTGATTCAAAGTAGTCATAGTATTGATAAAATTGTTGTGTTTTTTGCATATTTTTAGCAATCTTACTCTCTAAAAGTGTTGTCGTAAATTCTTCGAAGAAATTTTTGATAAAAGGTTTTTCAACAAGTGTATAATTTTCAATCTTAGCTCTTTCAGCAGCAATACGTATTGCTAAGTCTAAGCCTCCAAGTGTATCGACTAATCCTATTTTCATTGCATCGGCTCCGGTCCAAACTCTGCCTTGAGCAATAGCATCTACCTCTTTTACTGTCATATTACGACCTTGTGAAACATGTTGTAAAAACACATCATATACATTTTCTACACTTTTTTGAATAACTAATTTTTCATAGTCAGACATAGGACGTGTTAGAGAAAGAGCATCTGCATGCATATTTGTTTTAACATTGTCGGTTGTAATCCCTAATTTATTAGAAAGAAATTTTTCGATATTAGGTATCACACCAAAGACTCCAATCGAACCTGTTAATGTAGTCGGTTGTGCTACAATATAATCGGCTGCACATGAAATATAATATCCTCCCGATGCTGCATAATCTCCCATTGATACCACAATCGGCTTCTGATTTTTACATAGCATAACCTCACGCCATATAATGTCTGACATTAAAGCGCTACCTCCTCCGGAATTTACGCGTAATACTATGGCTTTTATCGTTTTGTTTTGTCTTGCTTTGCTTATCTCTTTAGCAATATTATAGCCGATAGTTTGATAATCTCCTTCTTTGTCCATTATATCGCCCGTTGCATAAATTACGGCAATCTGATTAGAAGAGCTTTTTTTAGCTTTCAACGATTTTGAATAATCGGATAAACTAATTTTTTTAACATCCTTTGATTTCTCAACTTTAAGTTTCTTTTTCAATAGCAATTCATATTCATCACTGTAATACAATCCATCTATAAAATTTTCTGTTACAGCCATCGGTGTATTATAAAATAAAGTTAAACTATCGGCAGTAGCATTGATTTTATCTATTGTTATTTTTCTACTTTTTGCTATATCAGCACAAACCCTTTCCCATGTGGAATTAATGTATGTTTGCATTTGCTCTCTATTCGCACTGCTCATTTTATCCAAAACAAAAGGCTCAATGGCACTTTTAAATTCACCGTGTCGAATAATTTGAGGTTCTATTTCTAACTTTTGCAATAATTGTTTGAAAAATAATACTTCTGCCGATAATCCACTAAAAATAATACTTCCTTGAGGATGCAGAAAAACACTATCGCCGGCTGTCGCTAAATAATATGATTTTTGTGGCATCATTTCAGAATAGGCATAAACAAATTTGCCTGAAGTACGAAAATCGATAAGGGCATTACGCAACTCCTCTATTGTAGCATAGGGTGCGAATATATTATTAATACACAAAGATATTCCTTTAATATTATCATCTGTTTTAGCACTTTCAATGGCAGTTAAAATCTGATTCAATCCTATTGTCTGACTGTTTGAATTATCAAACATTTTGTCAAAAGGATTATCCATTACCCGCTCAACAATAGCTCCATTTAAATTTAGCTCTAATAACGAATTAGGACTCACAGTAGTTGTAGAAGTTGAAGACAAAGAGGCTATTCCTACAAATAAAAAAGTAAAGAAAAGCAATGTCCATAACAATAAAATTCCAACCATAGTGGCTAGAACCGATTTAAAAAAACTTTTCATTGTAAAATAAATTTATAATTATTGAAATTCTCTATAATGTACAAAATTGAAATTGAACCTCATCGTTAACATATGGTGGTGTTGAGAAGTCCAGGGTAGTGTCATTTCCGAATCTTTATCTATCTCTTTTAATTCATTACGATACATGAAAAGTTTTATACTGTAACCATAAGTAATCGTAAAAGTAAAAGGTACTTTTTCTTCTGTTCTGTCGGCATATTTCACTGGGAATGAAAGACCTATTTCGGGACGCAAATAAATATTAGACATAAATTCGCCTTTTTTTGTATTGTAATCGCTAGGATCCATATACACATTTTTATCCTTTGCCGTGGCAAAATGAATAGCCACGCCATAAATAAAGGGATTTAAATCGGTCGTTCCAATATAGCTACAATGAAATGTTCCGACAATATTATGAATAAAAGCTGATTCGTGAGGTTCACCTAATTTATCAATCATCAGTCCTAACTGATAAGCTACAGTTTGTTGCATAAAACGATTCCCAATTCCAAAATACTGAGTTGATACGTAACCAACTCCTAAAAAAGGTGTTTTATAAGCATCGTAAGCTAATTGTCCTGTTAATCCATGACGAATAAGTGCAAAACTTTTTCCTGTTTTTGAATAATTATTTTTAAATCCCGTACGATTTATTTGCGCATTTGCGGTATAACAAAAAATAATTACTAAAATAAAAATTAAAAATTTGTTTTTATATAAACTCATTATTAAAAAATTTTATTTAAAAATATGCTCGTGCTTTTTTGGATACAACACGGAAATTTACCCTTAAAATAATCATGTGGTGTGATTTAGAAGTATATGGCATTAATGTTTTATCTATATTTTCATTGTTTGCAATATCTTCTTTATATTTTTTTATCTCATTTCTATCCCAAAAATTCTGAATATTATATCCATACGTAATCAGACAAGAGGTTACTTTTTTATCGTGCCTTAAAGGTAAAGAAAAACCTATTTCGGGACGAATATAAAAGTTGGACATTAAGTTACCGGGATATTCGTTAGTCCGTAAATTGTCGTATACTTCGTCTTTATCGGTAACAGCCATATAATGCAAACTCAATCCATAAGTAAAGGGATTCAAATCAAGTCTACTGATATAATTGCTATGTACAGAAAGTACAATATTATGAGAAGGGATAGCTTGTTTTAAATGATAACCAATACTGTATGAAATACCCGCTTGTATAAAACGACTATCTCTCTTTCCCAATTTCATACCACCATAACCTAAACCAAAAAAAGGCATGGTTTGAGCATCGAAAGCAGTAGATAACCTTATGACATGAAAAATATCAGAATAATCTCTTGCGGATGATGAATAAGATCTTACAAGTCCTGTTCTATTTCTTTGCGATACCACATTTGACAACAACGATACAAATACTATAATTAAAACAAAATGAAACGGTATCTTCTTTATATTGTATAATTTACACATTATTAATTGTTCTTTTTTGATGATTTTAGTCTAAAATAATTTTTTTATGCAAAAATAGAAAAAAAATATATACAAAAATGCATTTTATAAGGTTTATTTTTTTATCTTTGTTAAAAATTTAAAAAAACATTTTTATTTTTTAAGTGTTTCATAATCAATTTATTATTAATTTTCGTTATTGAATAACATTAAAAACAATGTCTTATAAGGAAAAAAATAGAGAAAAAACTTATTATAGTATTGGAGAAGTAGCGAAAATGTTTAACGTTAATACATCATTAATTCGATTTTGGGAAAAAGAATTTGATGTTTTAAAACCGTTTAAAAACAAAAAAGGGAATCGCTATTTTACTGCTGAAGACATAAAAATTCTCAACACTATATTTTATCTTGTCAAAGAAAAAGGATATACGTTACAAGGAGCAAAAGAAAAACTGACGAATAATAAAAACAAAGCAGAAGCAAATGCCGAAATTCATCAGTCCTTAAACAAAATAAAACAATTTTTATTAGACATTAAATCCGATTTATAAACTATTTTTTTATGGAAATCATCACCATTCCTTTCAATCATTTTTTAGTCAACACTTATCTATTAGTTGCTGATAATAATGAAACTATGCTTATAGACCCGGCTTGTGCCAATGCGTCGGAAGAAGATAAATTGAAAAGCATTGTTGCCGAGCATCAACTCATAATTCGGTATATTTTATTTACGCACACACATATTGACCATATTGCCGGTGCTGAATTTGCAAAAAAAACATTTCCCGAAGCCCAACTCTTAATGCACAAAGATGCCGAACAGCTTTATCAACACGCCGATAATTTTTCGACAGTAATGGGTTTTAATGAACAAAACCTACCCGCTGTAGACGGATATATAGAAGACAATCAAGAAATTAAATTGGGAAACGAAAACATAAAAATAATACATACCCCCGGACATGCCAATGGAAGCATTTGCATTTATCATCAAAAAAATAAATTTGTAGTAGTCGGCGACGTGTTATTCAATAATAGTATTGGAAGAACAGATTTACCCGGCGGTTCATACGATACGTTAATAAATAGTATAAAAACAAAACTATTAACCTTAGCACCTGAAACAAAAGTATTTCCGGGACATGGCGATATGACTACTATTGAATATGAAATTGAAAATAATCCATTTTTATAAATTAACTAATTATGTCGGATTTTTGCGAAGGATATAAAAGAAATGATAATTATAACGAAAAACTTACAGAAGAACTACAAAAACATTATCTGGCTATTTTACAATTATTAGGAGAAGACATAGAAAGAGAAGGACTCATAAAAACACCCGAAAGAGTAGCCAAAGCCATGCAGTTTTTTACACAAGGCTATTACACCGACCCGCCTGCTATTTTGCGTTCAGCTATGTTTAAGCAAGACTATAAAGAAATGGTAATAGTAAAAGATATAGAAATTTATTCTTTGTGTGAACACCATATACTGCCTTTTTTTGGGAAAGCACATATCGCTTATATCCCCGACGGATATATTGTCGGTCTAAGTAAAATAGCAAGAGTAGTAGATGCTTATGCAAGACGACTGCAAGTGCAAGAACAACTGACAACACAAATAAAAAATTGCATTCAAGAAACATTAAATCCTTTAGGAGTAGCTGTTGTAATCGAAACCCAACATTTGTGTATGTCAATGAGAGGAGTGCAAAAACAAAATTCCGTTACTACCACTTCCGATTTCACAGGAGCTTTTCTAAAACAATACAATACTCGTCAAGAGTTTTTACGCATTATAGGAACTAATTTACATCAATAATATGGGTAATTACCATTGGCAGTATCCCAAAATCTTATGAACATAAATTACAAAAATAAAAAAAAGAGACTGCCTTTTTTTAGACAGCCTCTTAAAATATCTTAATTTATTAATATTATTTTCGTACTTCCTTTTTACGTGCAGTGTAATTTACCTTAAAAGCACTTGCTTTACGTAATTCCTGTTTTACATCAGTAACGATTCCCATTTTTACGTTTTCATCAACTTTAAGCGACCAAGTAATCATCGTTCTATCAACATCATTACGACGTTGTTTTTCTACTTCCACAAATTCTATTATATCAGAAGGTTCGGCAAATTGATCGTTGAGTTGGATACGAGGTTCCGGTCCTAATTTTCCGATATAATTTTGATTCGGTTTTCCTATATTAATACTCGAAACCAATGCTTTTTTCTCTAATTTTTGCACTTCCATTGCTTGAGGTATTTTAATAATAACAAACAACGAAGTTTCTCTCATGGTCGATATTACCATAAAGAAAAACAAAAACATAAAAATAATATCCGACATTGAAGACATATTCAATTCGGGCAATCCTGCTTTACCTTCTTTTTTAAATCTAGCCATAATTATTTACTTCCTCCATAATTTGATGGTTCTGCTTCAGAAATACTCATAGGATAAATTTTTTGCACTCCTTTTTTCTGTTCTTCCGATAAGTTATCAAAAGATTTTCCAAAACGCTGTTGTGAATATTCGTTTCTAAGCTCATTAAAAGCCATTGTCAGCTGGTCTTGAACAGCCACATAGATGGAATATGAAGTACTTCGGTCGTTTTGCAACGACACCACCCCTTTCGACACCATGACGTTCTCACCCAATTCTTCTATGTATTTTGACGTTTTTTCCGAAAGATTAGGGTTGGCAGTCGGATTGGTTATGAAATTTTTCGTTATTTCTTTCAACTGATTTACATCATACAACACCTCTTCGTTCACTAATAATTGATCGTGCATATTGACCAAAATACGCAAAACATTTCTCCGATTCACATCAGGTATTTTAGCATCTTTCGATACAGGCGGCGGTAGTCTTCTTTGAATACCTTTGTCCGTATTAATAGAAGACGTCAATAAGAAAAATGTCAACAGCAAAAAAGAAATATCTGACATTGAACCGGTATTTAAACCTGGCATTTTTCTTGACATAATAATTTATTTTTTAATTTTTAAATAAATAACTGAGCCTAATAAAGCAGCAACAACACCAAGGAAAACGAAATAAACTACATTTATCGAAGTGCCTATCCATTTGTAAACGGAAGAAGTTACCTCAAGACGTATTGCTACATCGCTTAAATCGGAAGGTGCTATAATATAGGCTATAATAACAACAACAGCAGCTATACCTAATAATAGTAATGTTTTAAGTATTTGCTTTTTGCTAGAAAACACTTCTATAATAGCAAAAAACACCAAAACAAGAACTACTGCTATAATCATAGCATAGAGTATATAAAAACTCCAGTTCATTGCCGACTCATTATCTAACATATTATAAATTAATGCCGCTAATGTTGCTGCAATTGATACAACTATCAATGTTATATTTGTGATTTTTTTAATTAAAGTATCCATCGTTATATTTTTTATAATGTTAAAAAATGAGAAAAATTATTTTCTGTATTTTACAACAATATCCATATAACTAATGGTTGCATCTTCCATTGTATTAGTAAGACTATCTATTTTAGCTATTAAATAAGAGTAAAATACTTGAAGTATAAGAGCTACTATTAATCCGAAAACGGTTGTAATAAGCGCTACTTTCATACCGCCGGCAACAATGGTAGGAGAAATATCACCTGCTCTTTCGATATCGTCAAAAGCTTGTACCATACCTACTACCGTTCCTAAGAAACCCAATGAAGGAGCAACCGCTATACAGAATCCTATCCATGACATATTGGTTTCTAAACGTGCAACTTGAACTCCGCCATAAGACACGACAGCTTTTTCAATTTCTTCCATTCCTTCATCGTATCTGTCTAAACCTTGGTAAAATACACTGGCTACAGGTCCTCTGGTGTTACGGCAAATTTCTTTTGCTTTTTCAACATCTCCGTTTTTAAGTGCTTCTTCTAAGTTCATTAATAATTTAGTGGTGTTGGTAGTAGAAAGATTCAAATAAATGATTCTTTCCATAACGAAAGCTAAACCTAAAATCAAAACAATAAGGATGGGGGTCATCCATGGTGGACCTCCTTCGATAAATTTATCTTTCAACACTTGATTAAAAGATTTTTGTACAACTACTTCTTCTTCCTGTTCTTGAACATCTGCTGCAACAGCTTCATCCGTTGCTTGGGTGGCTTCGGCAGCTTCCGTTACGTTTTCTTCTTTCGTTTGCTTTTCGTCTTGTGCATAAACTACACCGCTTAATCCGAAAGTCATTAAACCTGCAATTGCTAATAAGGCAACTAATTTTTTCATACTGATGTTTTTTAAATAAATATTATTTTTATTTTTAAATTTTAAATTGTTTAACACTTTAAATGTTTTGCGGAGAGACAGGGATTCGAACCCTGGAAGCGCTTACGGCACTTACACACTTTCCAGGCGTGCTCCTTCAACCACTCGGACACCTCTCCGGCAGCCCACTTTTTTGAACCGCTAAATTATAAAAAATATCAATAAGATAAAAATATATTTTCATTTTTTTTTCAACAAATTTTCTATATTTAAATATCTATTTTACAATTTTTTATTTATAATTTTTAATTTTACACTTTTATTTTTACACTCAATATTGATTTTTTTATTGATTAAAATGATAGTAAAAACTCAAAAATGCTCTTTTTTTTGTTTTAGTTAATATTAAATAAACGCTTCGCATTAGCGGTAGTTATTGCCACCACTTCTTCTACGGAAACTTCTTTTAATTCGGCTATTTTTTCCGCTATAAGGGGTATATACGAGCTTTGATTTCGCTTGCCACGATAAGGCATGGGTGATAAAAAAGGCGAGTCGGTTTCCAATACAATGTGTGAAAGAGAAATTTCTTTTACTATATCTTGAATGCCTGCATTTTTATAGGTAACAACACCTCCTATCCCTAAATAAAAATTCTTTTCTATCGCTTTTTTTGCCTGATTAATGTCGCCTGAAAAGCAATGAAAAACTCCTTTTAACACATATTGTGAATATTCGTTTAAAACGGTAAGTATTTCTGCAAACGACTTACGCGAGTGAATAACTAAAGGCAAATCGTGTGAAAGTGCAAAATCAATTTGTTTTCGAAATGCAAATTGCTGCTCTTTGATAAAGGTTTTATCCCAATATAAATCTATGCCAATCTCTCCAACAGCAATAAAAGTATTCTCTTTGAAATGATTGAAAATAAAATTCAATTTATCTTCAACATCTTCTTTTACATCCGACGGGTGCAATCCCAACATAGGATAACATTGCTTAGGAAACTGCTCGCACACCCTAAGCATCGGCTCAATAGAACAATCGTCTATATTGGGTAAAAGTAATTTTTTAACTCCCGCATTCAAACAAGTTTGCATTACCTCTTCCCTATCCTTATCAAAATCGGGTAAATAAAAATGAGAATGTGTGTCGATAAACTCCATATTATTAACGCTTTAATAAAGGCAATTCAAATAAAGAGGAAAAATCTTCGGAAGGCAATACCAAAAAAGTATTAATCCCTAAACTTTGTGCAACCAATGTATTTTGTTCGCCATCTTCTAAAAACAATGTTTCTTCGGGACGTATTTTTGTATCTTCCAACATCATTTCATAGATTTTTTTATTGGGTTTGCAAACATTCATTTGAAACGATAAATATTGCTTATCAAAATAGTCTTCCATCGTTTTCCCATGCGGATGAATATAAGTCCGAACACAATAATCATAGACTAATGCATTGATATTACTCAACAAATAGATGGTATAATGTTGTCGCAAACGCTCAATAAGGTCTAATTTATATTTCGGCAAATCAACTAAAAATGAAAAAAAAGCCTTTTTTATTTCTTCTTCCGTTATTTCACGCGATGACATGGCTTTTATTTCTCGAAAAAATTCTTCCGTCGATATTTTTCCTTCTTCAAAGAGAAGAAAAACTCCTTTTTGACACCAAAAACTCAATAACTCATGCACTCCTTCGATTCCAAGTTTTTCGAAATTTTTGATACTTCGTTCTTTATTCAAATTAAGTAATACACCGCCAAAATCAAAGATGAGTGTTTTAATCTCTTTTGTCTTTTCTCCAATATGTAATCTTTCTATCAATGAGGGATTCATTTAAATATTAATTAGTCGACCCTTAAAAAGCCAATTTATTTTGTCTTTGTATGAAAATAAGGTTGAAAATTGATAGAAATAATTTTTGAAAAAAGAGCAAAAAAGATGATTTCCATTTGTTCATCATCC
>JAAYQB010000026.1 GCA_012519525.1 Bacteroidales bacterium
ATAATAAGTTCTAGTGTTAATTTTGGAATAATACATGCTATCATCCAAAAAAATAACATGAGTTTGAGCTTCAACTTTTACATTGTTAAAAGAGAATAATATAAATATCAAAGCTATAAATTTACTATGCATTTTTTTCATAATCTATTCATTAAAATTAAAATGGTTTTTAATTAGTACAACTTTATATTTTTTTACAACTTATAATTTTTACTTTCCAATAAGTTTTTAAAATATCTATTTTTTAGGTATCAATCCGCTACGTTGTATGAGAGCGTCTTCTTTGGGTTGTCGTCCTCTGAATTGTATGTATAAATTCATAGGCTTATCACTTCCTCCTTTTGATAAGATATGTTCTCTAAACGAAGCAGCAGTTTTTTTATCGAAAATTCCCTTGCTTTTAAATAGTTCAAAAGCATCGGCATCCAATACTTCCGCCCATTTATAGCCGTAATAGCCTGCTGCATACCCTCCTGCAAAAATATGTGAAAAGGCGGTGCTAATATTACAGCCCTCGACAAAAGGTAAGATTTCAGTGTTTTGCGTAGCATTGATTTCAACTTTCTCCATTTTTTCGTTGATAGGCTGTTCAATACTGTGCCATGTCATATCTAAAATGCCAAAATTTAATTGTCTTAAAAAAGCATAACCCGCATGGAAATTATTGGCTTCGTTTAATTGCTCAATTATTTCATTGGGAATGACTTGTTGGGTTTTATAATGTTTGGCGAACAGGTCTAAAAATTCTTTTTCTTTCGCCCAATTTTCCATTATTTGCGAAGGCAATTCAACAAAATCGCGAGGAACACTTGTCCCCGATAAGGATTGATAACGAATAGTGGAAAGCATACCGTGCAGCGCATGACCGAATTCGTGTAAGAAAGTGCGAAACTCATCATAAGTGAGTAGGGTAGGGTTGTTGTTGGTAGGTGCCGAATAGTTTAAAACCAAGGAAACCAAAGGGATAATATTTTCTCCTTTTTCATTAATAGATTGTTTTCTGAAAGAAGTCATCCAAGCACCGTTTCTTTTAGTACTTCTGGTATAAAAGTCTAAATACAAAACAGCAATGGTGTTTTTGTTTTCGTCAAAAACGCGATAAACTTCCACATCTTTATGATAAACAGGAATATCGTCGGCTAATTGATAAGTTAGTCCGTAAAGTTTTTTCGTTAACTCGAATACGCCTGCTTTTACTTGTTGCAACTCAAAATAGGCTTTTACTTTTTGTTCGTCTAAATTGAATTTTTTCATTTTTAACTTATTGGAATAATAAGACCAGTCCCAGCGTTGCAATGGTTCATTGATGGAAGCAAATTCTTGTAATTCTTCTAATTCTCTTAGTGCAGCAACTTTTGAGATGTCAATCAAACGATGAAGAAAATTGAATACCGTATCTTTGTATTCTGCCATTCTTACCTCTAATACATAATCGGCATAGGTCTTGTATCCTAATAAATTAGCTAAAGCTAAACGTTGATTCACTATGTTTACTACGACATTGGTGTTGTCGTAATCTTTGTTGTGAAAAGCTCTGCTGTTATAAGCAAGATACATTTGTTTACGCAGTTCGCGATTGTCGGCGTATTTCATAAAACCCATATAACTGGGTGCACTTAAATCGAATACCCAGCCTTTTAGTCCTTTTTCTTTTGCTTTTACCGCTGCTATTTCGATGTCGGTAGCAGGAATGCCTTTTAAGTCGGCTTTGTTAGTTATGTGTAAATAATATTGATTGGTAGCTGCTAATACATTGTCTTTAAATTCTAAACTTAATTTGGAAAGTTCAAGCGTAAGTTGTTCGTATTTTTTCTTGTCATCCGGTGATAAGTTAGCCCCCGAACGAGAAAAATTCAAATACGTATTGTGTAATAACATCGCATCTTCCGTGTTGAGTTGCAAAAGATGCCGATTGTCGTAAACTTGTTTGATACGCTGAAACAACAATTCGTTTAAAGTAATATAGTTTTGATAATTTGTCAATAAAGGAATAACTTCTTTGGCAATGTCTTGCAATTCTTTATTGGCATCGGCTTCTAAAATATTGAAAAATATTCCCGAAATACGGCTTAAAGTCATTCCCGACCTTTCGAGAGCAAGTATTGTGTTTTCAAAATTAGGGTCTTCCTTAGATAAAGCAATGGCATCGACTTCCATTTTCGCCTCGCTAATAGCAGAAATAAAGGCAGGCAAATAATGTACGGGTTTAATTTTGTCGAAAGGTGGTGTTTGATAGGGGGTGTCCCATTTGACTAAGAGAGGATTGTATTCAACATTTTGTGCGTTTATGTCAGATAAAGAAGCTGTCATTGTGAAAGCAATTAAGATAAATATTATTTTTTTTCGCATTGTTATTTTTTCTGCAAAAATACAATTTTTCCGTGATATAAAAGAGTGTTTTATTCATTTATGTTTTTACCGATTTCTTAATAGAATGCTTGTTTGTGGAAGTAGAAGTTTTCACTTTTTTGATTTTGTAAAAATAAATGCTGTTTTTATAATAGCTTAAATATAGTATGCAGGTTGTTTTGCAAATAAAAAAAACCGCAATGATTGATAAATAACAAGATAATCCGATTAAGCCGAAACAAAAAATTATTTCTTATAAAATTTAGGAGAATGCATTAAAATAATCGTTATATTTGTAAAGTTTATTAATATTCAATAATATGCCTAATAAAGAAAGAATTACACGTTTAGAAAATCAAGCTACTCAGTCGAGAAGAGATATTTTGCGTATGGTTTACGCAGCGCAATCAGGACATCCGGGAGGCTCATTGGGATGTATAGATTATATGACGGCATTATTTTCCAATGTAATGCGTCGTTCGCCCAAAGATTTCAGAATGGACGGAAAAGACCAAGATATGTTCTTTTTATCCAATGGACACATTACGCCTTGTTTGTACAGTGCATTGGCTCGTTCGGGTTATTTCGACATCAAAGAATTAGCTACTTTTCGAAAATTAGATTCTCGTTTACAGGGACATCCTTCCGTTCACGACCATTTGCCGGGCATACATGTAGCTTCCGGCTCATTGGGACAAGGTTTGTCGGTAGCCTTAGGTGCCGCTGAAGCCAAAAAGTTGAATAAAGACCCTTATTTGGTGTATGTGCTTGCAGGCGACGGCGAGTTGCAAGAAGGACAAAATTGGGAAGCCATTATGTATGCAGGAGCTAAAAAGGTAGATAATCTTATTCTTACCGTAGACTATAATTTAAAGCAAATTGACGGTCCTATAGATAAAGTGTTGGATTTGGGTGATTTAGCTGGAAAATTCAGGGCTTTTGATTGGCATGTGCTGGAAGGTAACGGCAATAATATGGAAGAATTATTAGACGTATTATCGCAAGCCAAAGCAGCATGCGGAAAAGGAAAACCTGTTGTTTTTCTAATGCGTACCGAAATGGGTTACGGAGTTGATTTTATGATGGGAACCCACAAATGGCACGGCACACCCCCTAACGAAGAACAATTCAACATGGCAATTGCTCAAATTAAAGAGACCTTAGGAGATTATTAAATCATTTTTTTTCTTAAAAACAAAGAAGATTCCTGCCTTTTTGTCAGCAAAAGGGTGTTTGGCAAATAATTTGACTGTAAGGAGGGTGAAAAAAATTGAGATATGGAAGATAATTCGAAAAAGATAAAAAATCAACCGGAAGAAGAAACTATAGAGCAAACTGCCGAATTGGATAACGAAGCTATTGCTGTAGAAAATACGGATAATGAAGAACAACCTAAAGAACAAGCCAAAAAAAGCGGTATTTTTAGTAAAAAAGATAAAAAATCACAGCAATTAGAAGACTTAAAAGCAACTAACGAAAAATTACAAGCCGAAAAAGCTGAAATACACGATAAATTTTTACGTTTGTATTCCGAATTTGACAATTTTCGCAAACGAACACAAAAAGAAAAAATCGATATTATTAAAAATGCTTCAGAATCTGTGATAACACAGTTGCTTCCCATTATTGATGATATGGAAAGAGCAATAGCTTTTAACGATAAATTGGAAGGAGTCGACCCTTCGATAAAAGAAGGATTGGTGTTGATACTTCAAAAAACCAAGGCCCTCTTAAAGCAAAAAGGCTTGGAAGAAATTATTACTGAAGATCAGCTTTTTAATACCGATTTTCACGAAGCAGTAACAACTGTTCCTGCTGAAAAAGAAGAAGATAAAGGAAAAATATTAGAAGAAGTTCAAAAAGGTTATACCCTGAATGATAAAGTAATTCGATATTCAAAAGTAGTAATTTATCAATAATAGATACGAAATGGCAAAGAGAGATTATTATGAAGTGTTGGGTGTAGCTAAAAATGCCGACGAGCAGGAGATAAAGAAAGCATACCGTAAAAAAGCGATACAATATCATCCCGATAAAAACCCTGATAATAAAGAAGCTGAAGAGAAATTTAAAGAGGCGGCTGAGGCTTATGAGGTTTTAAGCAATCCCGAAAAACGCCAACGCTACGATCAATTCGGACATGCCGGAGTAGGAGGAGCGAGTGGAGCGCAAGGTTTTAGCTCTATGAATATGGAAGATATTTTTAGTCGTTTTGGAAGTATTTTCGAAGATTTCGGTTTTGGCGGTTTTAGTTCGGGTCGTTCTTATTCGTCTCGTTATCAATCGGTTCAGCGAGAGAGCAATATTCGTATAAAGGTGAAATTGACTTTAGAAGAAATACACAAAGGGGTAGAAAAAAATATCAAAGTCAAGAAGTATGTGGCTTGTAAAGCCTGCAATACTACCGGTGCAAAGTCGGAAAATGCGGTTAAGACCTGTCCCACTTGTCGTGGTTCGGGTTATACGGTAAGGGTACAGCAGTCTATTTTTGGTGCCATGCAGATGCAGACGGAATGTTCTCACTGCCAAGGAACAGGTAAAATAATAACCGATAAATGCACCCAATGTTTGGGCAATGGTATTGTAAAAGGCGAAGAGGAAATCAATATAAAAATACCGCCCGGTGTAAGTAATAATATGCAGCTTACCGTAAGCGGAAAAGGAAATGCGGCACCCAATCATGGCGGCAACGGCGACCTTTTTGTGTTGATAGAAGAAATTCCTCACGAATTATTTGAGCGTGACGGCAATAATTTATACCTTGAACATTATATCACTTTTCCTCAAGCAGTATTGGGAACAAATGTTGATATTCCAACCATTGACGGGAAAGCACGCATAAAAATAGCGGCAGGAACACAATCGGGAACCTTGCTAAGGTTGCACGGAAAAGGATTGCCCGAAATACAAAGTTATCGCAAAGGCGATTTGATAGTAAATGTCAATGTTTGGATACCTAAAACTTTAACGAAAGAGGAAAAGCAAATGGTAGAAAGTTTTATGAATTCGGACAATTTTCAACCGAAAGAACAAAAACAATCCAGCTTTTTTAAAAGAGTAAAACAATTTTTCGAGTAAAAACGGAAGTGTTTTACCGATACAATTTTTCTGCTATAATAATCTGATTAACAGCTTCGGGTACGAGTTCCGTTATTGTTTTTCCTTCACTGATATTTTTACGTATATCGGTAGATGAAATGGGTAAAACGGGTGCTTTGGTTATTATAATGTTTTCTTTATCAATAGACAAGCGAATGTTGTTTCTGGGATAAAGATAAATGGTGTAATTGTCGATAATTTCTCGGTAATTTTTCCATAGTTCGATACTAGCCATAGCGTCATTTCCCATAATGACGGAAAATGAAAAAGTCGGATGTATTTTTCTTAACTTTCTTAAAGTTAAATAAGTATAGGATGGTGTAGGCATGTCGAACTCGACAGTAGAAGCTTTAAAGTTGTCGAAAGGAAGCAAAGCGGCTTCTAACATGCGTAAACGTTGTTCTTTGGATAAAATGTTTTTTTCGTTTTTGAGCGGATTTTGAGGCGAAAGAACAAACCAAATTTCGTCTAAAGCATAGTGATTGTAGAGATAAGCAGCAATTGCTAAATGTCCGTTATGAATAGGATTGAAAGAACCGAAAAATAAACCGACATTCATTGGGCTATTGTTTATCATTGACAAAAATAAAGTCAATTTGTTTTTTAGCTATATCTACTTTTCTTACTTTTACATTAACGTCGTCGCCTAATCGTAAAATTTTACCTGTTTGCTGTCCGATATAGCGGTAATTATCTTCGTCTAAATAGTAAAAATCGTCTGTTAATGTTTTTACCGAAACCATTCCTTCGCATTTACTTTCTTTTAGTTCCACCCATATTCCCCATTTGCTCACGCCCGATATTAATCCATTGAAAGTTTCCCCTATTTTATCGGAAAGATATTCGGCTTGTTTGTATTTGATAGAGTTACGTTCTGCATCGGTAGCACGTTGTTCCATTTCCGTAGCATGTTTGCATTTAAGGCTGAGTTCTTCTTTGTTTACGGAAGGTTTTCCGTCCATGTATCTTTCTAATAAACGATGCACCATTAAATCGGGATAACGTCGAATGGGCGAAGTGAAATGGGTGTAATGCTTAAATGCCAAGCCATAATGTCCGATATTATTGGTTGAGTAAATGGCTCTTTGCATGGTTCTTATTGTCAATTGTTCGATAAGTTTTTGTTCGCCTTTGCCTTGAATAGCTATAAATAATTCGTTGATGGAATCGGCAAGGTGCTTGCGTGAAGTTAGTTGTAAAGAATAGCCTAAGCGTTGTATAAATTCGTTGAATTTATTGATTTTTTCTTCTAAGGGTTGGTCGTGTACTCTGTAAATAAAGGCTTTCGCTTTTTCTTTGGCAGTTACTTTTCCAATAAGTTCGGCTACTTTACGATTGGCTAATAGCATAAAATCTTCAATCAAATGATTAGCGTCATTGTCTTCTTTGGTATAAACGCCTATAGGTTTGGCTTTTTCATCTAAAATAAATTTGACTTCCTCGGAATGAAAATTGATAGAGCCTTTTTCAAAGCGTTGTTTACGCAATGCTTTGGCAATAGTGTCTAAAGTTAAAATTTCCGTAGCATATTCGCCTTTACGGTTTTCGATAATAGTTTGTACTTCTTCGTAATTGAAGCGTCTGTTAGAATTAATAATGGATTTTCCTATCCATTGTTTTTGTATTCTTCCTTCTATATCCATAACAAACACAGCAGAAAAACACAATTTATCTTCATTAGGCGAGAGAGAACAAATGCCGTTTGAAAGTTTTTCGGGCAACATAGGGATGGTTCTATCGACCAAATATACCGATGTGGCACGTTTATATGCTTCGTTGTCGATATGTGTGTTGGGTTTTACATAAAAAGAAACATCGGCGATATGGATACCCACTTCGTAAGTTTTATCACCCAACTCTTTAAAAGAAATAGCATCGTCAAAATCTTTCGCATCTGCCGGGTCGATGGTCATGGTAAATCTATCACGAAAATCTCTACGGCGTAAAATTTCATTCTCATCTATTTGGGTAGGTATAAGTGCAGCTTCTTTTTCTACTTCTTCGGAAAATTGATTGTAAAATGTTTGGTCGATGAGTATCGAAAGCATTTCCACTTCATTGTCGCCGGGGTATCCTAAAACCTGAACGACTTCGCCAAAAGGATTGCGTGCATTTTCGTGCCATTCGTTGAGCTTGACGACTACTTTTTGTCCGTCTTTTGCGTTGTGAAGAGCTTCGTTAGGAATCAGTACGTCGATAGGCATACTAACATCGTCAGGGACAAAAAAAGATATGTTTTTCGATGTTTTTATGGTTCCTACAAAATGGATTTTATGTCGTTTAATGATTTCAATAACACGTCCTTCGGGGCGTTTTGCTCTACGAGCCGGGAATAAATGCACTTTCACCAAGTCACCGTTGAGTGCATGAGCCGTATTGTTGGCTGCAATAAAAACATCTTCCATTTTGCTGTTTTCCACCGTCAAATAGGCTTTGCCGGTTTGTTTCATATTGATGCGACCTGTGATGATGTTGGACTCGTCGGCTTTGATATGGATGGGGTTAATTTTATACCTCCCTCTTCCTCCTTTTATTAAAATATTGGCATTTGCTAATTTATCAATGGAATTAGCTATTATTGTGCGTTCTTCTTTGCTATAAACATTTAATCTTGTGGCTATTTGTTTATAGTTGAAATATTGGTAAGGATATTTGGTGAAAATTTCAATAATTTTTACTCCGTAATTGCTGGAAAAAGGGTCTTCTTTTTTGTATTTTTTCTTAGACATATTTTATATTATAAGTAAATTAATAACGCTTTAAAAAAATAATTGTTTTATGAAAAAAAGAGTAGAATAAAAAAAGATATATAAGTCGTTTGTTTGCAATTGCTGTTAAACACTTCTTCTTGAAAACAGATTTTTGAGAGCAGGGACATAATCTTTATCGGTAAAAAGTTTGACATGGTCAATACCTGTTTTTTGAAAAACAGTTTGTAGCTTTTCTTCTTTTTCTTTCCACCATTTTCGGTGGTAGGATTGAAAGTTTTTATTAGACGTGTCTATTAAAGAAAGATTGCCTGTTTCTGCATCTTTAATTTGCAATAATCCCATAGCGGGAATCTGCAACTCGCCTTGGTCAACGGTTTGTATGGCAACAACATCGTGTTTATTTTTCGATATTTTTAGTGCTGTTTCAAAATCGTCGTCCATAAAGTCGGAAATGAGGAAAGCTGTGCATCTTTTTTTAATGGCATTGGTTAGATAGCGTAATGCTTCCGATATATCGGTTTGTTTACTGCTTGGTTGATGATGAAGCAGCTCGCGAATAATACGTAGAATATGTGTTCTTCCTTTTTGTGGCGGAATAAATTTTTCGACCTGATTGCTAAAGAAAATAACGCCTACCTTATCGTTATTGGTGATGGCAGAAAAGGATAAAACGGCTGCTAATTCGGTGATTAAGTCTTTTTTATACATTCCTTTCGTTCCAAACATATTGGAAGCACTGACGTCAATCAGCAGCATGACCGTAAGCTCGCGTTCTTCTTCAAAAATTTTAACATAAGGATGATGGAAACGAGCCGTAACATTCCAATCTATCGAGCGAATGTCATCACCGTAATTGTATTCGCGTACTTCGCTAAAAGCCATTCCTCTACCTTTAAAAGCACTATGATATTGACCCGAAAACACTTGTTGTGTAAGTGCTCGTGTTCGGATTTCTATTTTACGGACTTTTTTTAGTATTTCGGTCGAATCCATTCTTAGCTCTGATTAGGGAACTTCAACTGTATTTAATATTGTATTGATAATATCTTCGGTAGTAATATTTTCAGCTTCAGCTTCATAAGTCAAGCCAATACGGTGTCTCATTACGGGTAGACATATCGTACGTATATCTTCAGGAATAACATAACCTCTTCTTTTGATAAATGCGTAGGCTTTTGCAGCCAAAGCTAAATTGATAGAAGCTCGTGGTGAAGCTCCATAATTTATCATATTTTCATATTTTTTTAACCCATATTGAGACGGATAGCGTGAGGCAAAGACAATGTCGGTTATGTAATTTTCGATTTTTTCATCTACATACACTTCACGAACGACCTCGCGTGCTTTGATAATGTCTTTGGCTTTCAGGCAAGCATTGGTAGAAGGGTATGTTTGTCCTATATTTTGACGTAAAATTATTTTTTCTTCTTCTTTAGTGGGATAGCCGATAACAATTTTCAACATAAAACGGTCTAATTGTGCTTCGGGCAATGGATAGGTACCTTCTTGTTCGATAGGGTTTTGTGTAGCCATTACCAAGAAAGGTTCTTCTAAAGGATAGGATTCTTCGCCTATGGTAACTTGTCGTTCTTGCATAGCTTCCAACAAAGCACTTTGTACTTTAGCGGGTGCGCGGTTGATTTCATCGGCTAAAATAAAATTGGCAAAAATAGGTCCTTTTTTTACCATAAATTCTTCTTTCTTTTGGCTGTAAATCATAGTTCCTGTTAAGTCTGCCGGCAGCAAATCGGGCGTGAACTGAATGCGACTAAAATCGGCGTGAATAATATTTGCTAATGATTTAATAGCTAAAGTTTTTGCTAAACCGGGAACTCCTTCTAAAAGGATGTGTCCTTTGGAAAGTAAGCCTATCAACATTTGCTCTAACATAGCTTTTTGACCAATAATCACCTTGCTCATTTCCATGTTAATAATATCAACAAAGGCACTTTCTCTTTGAATGTGTTCGTTCAACTCTTTAATATCAACTGTCTGTGTCATTTTTACGATAATTTTTTTCTTTAATCATTTTATATAACGTTGAGAAAATGCGTTTTATTTTTTGTGTTTAATTAAAATTTTTAAATATGGATGTTATTTTTGTGCTATCCGTATGTTTTTTTGATTACTTTTGCACATTAAGACTTGGTATGAAAATCTAATAGTTTGATTAGTAGCATTTATTCGTTTTTATGAAAAAAAAGGATAAGAAAGAGGTTATTTATAGTACTGATGATAATAGCTATGATTTTTATAGTTCTTCAGCAGAGTGGTACGAGAGTTTGCTGTTGGATATTGCGAATGCATTGTCGTTTATTTATATAGAGACTTTTCGTTTTATGGACGATTTTGTCGGAGAAAAAATATGTAATGCTCTGATTAAAAAAGTGAAAGAGGGTGTGAAAGTTAGACTGTTAGTGGATTGGTGGGGAACAAAAACATCGCATGCTCCTATTAAACAATTGATGGAAGCGGGAGGGGAGGTGCGTTATTTTCAAAAGTTTGTAATGAGCATTGCCCTTTTTTCGAGAAATCACTTACGTGACCATCGCAAAATAGTAGTAATTGATAATAACGTAGCTTATATCGGTTCTGCCAATATCACTGCTTATTCACTGTCTTGGCGAGAATCCATATTGAGGATAAAGGGAGATATGGCAAAGGTATTTAATAAAATATTCATGGATAACTTTAAAATATATAACAAAGATATTTTCCATCCTTGGGTAAGAAAAGCATTTAGACGTACAATATTATACAATGATTTTTACTTTATACGAGAGGTTCCCTCCATATTAGACCAGCGGGTAAAGAAAAATTATGTTCGTTTAATTCAACGTGCCGAAAAGAGTGTAGTTATTGAAACTCCCTATTTTATTCCCGGTTATAGAATTTATAAGGAGCTAATCAATGCCTCGAAGCGGGGAGTTGTTGTTAAAGTAATAGTTCCTCAAAGTTCCGATGTGAAGATGGTAGATTATTTACGAGATGCTCTTTGGGAAAATTTATATAAAAAAGGAGTGCAAATTTATTTTTACACTAAAGGCAATTTACATTCAAAATTGTTATTGGTCGACAGCTTTATTTTTTCGATAGGTTCTTCTAATTTCGATCATCGAAGTTTTAAATATATGTTTGAAATTGCTCTTATTGGTGCCAAAACGGAAGCGAAGAATTTAATTGAAAATCATATAGAGCAAACATTGCTCGATAGTGTTCTTTTTGATTTTGATCAATGGAAGGTGCGTCCATTGTTTAAGCGATTATTAGCATTATTACTTATGTCCATTCGTCATTTATTATAGTTGTTATGAAACGATTCCGGATTAATTTTAATATACAAGTGAATGATTATAAAGTGTATAAGTTCCATGCAATCTTTAACTGAAAAATTGTGAACGTATGAAAACAAAAACGAAATTTTTTATTTTTTTGGTACTCGGACTTCTGATGTTAGCAGTTACCGCTGTTTTGTCGTATAGAAATGAACAAAGAGTAAAGCCTGAAAAACTAACAACTATACTACAAGAGAGATTTTTGGAAAAAGAACAAGAATTGAATGAGTATTTAGCGGCTATTATTGAAAAAAAAATACTTGATTTAGATGATTTAATTTCTTTTTGTGAAGAAAATAAGATTAATAGTAATGAATTTGTATTTTATGTTTACCGTCAATCGGAGCTTATTTCATGGTCGTCGAATAGCATCGCTTTGCCGTATGAGTTGCAAAAAAAATCAACATCGGGTTTTCAAAGCTTAGGGTTTGATTATGTGTATTATGTTGAAAATCATTCGGATTCCTTGAGTGTAGTGGGTTTCTATGTGCTAAAGAAAAAAGATTATACGAATCATGTGTTTTTA
Source organism: Bacteroidales bacterium (assembly GCA_012519525.1). Lineage (GTDB taxonomy): Bacteria > Bacteroidota > Bacteroidia > Bacteroidales > WCHB1-69 > UBA5266. Next base: position 12,021 of record JAAYQB010000026.1, read on the forward strand.
TCTCTTAATTTTCTTTCGCAAGAAACAGTAAGTCAAGGAATTGATTTATCCCAACAGCAAGGAAATTATACTGTAAAAAACAATAAAGGAAATGCTGTTTTTTCGCTTCACTATTCGGAAAAAATTAAGCTGAGTGACAAGACCGCTATCTTAGAGTTGATTTTGTGGTTAATCACTTTTACTTTTCTTTTATTAACAATATTCTTTGGTTTATTAAGTACGGCGTTTTTCGGTAAGCATACGAATTGGATATGGATTATATTGAGTTTTGTAATCCTATTAACATTGTTTGTTTTTTCCTCATTTAAAATTCCTCCTTCGCTTTATTCGTCCAATCTTTTTACTTCTATTTATTATGCTTCTTATTTGTCTTCGTTTGGAAGTCTAATTCTACAAACATATTACTTATTTATCTTTGCTATATTTTTTGAAAAAACATTTACGTTGAATTTTCAAATTAAATCTACTTTTTTCAAATATGCTTTAAGGTATTTATTGATTGTCCTTGCTATGTGCTTATACATATTTGTGTTTATGTTTTTGTATAGCATTATTAATGATACTACCATTACCATATCGCCTTCGTTGCTGTATAAATACGATGAGTTGAGTTTGATGATTTTGTTTTCTATTTCTTGTTTGTTTTGGGTTCTTGCTTTGATTTTCAGAGAGATAATGAAAGAGGTGTTGCGGTTATTTAATTCCTTTCGGTCGTTTATATATAATTTAATCTTGATTTTTATTATTGTACTTGCCGTAGTGGTATTTTATTATAGTAGAAATTATGATACTTCTTATCTGTTTTTTGTTTATTTGGCTATATTTGTTTTGTTTGTAGTGGCTGTTCTGCTAAAAATAGTATATGATGAGATTTCCATGAATATTTATTACGCAGTTCTTTTCTTATTATTTGGATTGATTGTCTTTTTTATTAGTGAAAAAACAAATGCGAAAAAATTAGAGCAACAAAAAGAAAACTTTGCTAAAATGTTGTTGCTTACCGAAGATCCTTTGATGGTTTATGATTTGTGTGAAATGAAAGACAGCCTGCGTAAGGATAAAAAGATAATCTATTTTTTGAAAAACCCGTCTCGGACAAACGATGCGATAGAAATTTACTTAAACACACAGTATTTTTATAAATATATCGAACAATATAAGATTAGTTTTCAGATAGCTTATAGTTCTAAGCAAGAAGATGAACAGCTGATAGATTCCTATAACGAAAAGATGTTAAAAACCGAAAAACTATCGCAAGACGAACAGGTGGGATTTTTAAGAATAGGATTAGGAAAGCCTTATTATATTATGAAAATTTCTTATCCTTTTGTAGCGGCTGATGAAAGAAAAGACACTGCTTTTCTGTTTTTTGAAATGGAAACCAATACTAATTTTATTAAACCCATTGCGAATAAAAATCCTCATCGCATAGAAAAAGAACTTATAACTTTATCGTATGCCGAATATCAAAACGATACGCTTAAAACCTACAGAGAAACAAAAGTGCCTTATAAACTATTACTCAAGAAATACGATTTGGATACTATTTACACAGGTTTAGTATTTGACGCTGATGGTTTTACGCATACGGTTTATCGAACTGCGGACAATAATGTATTGTTGTTATCGACGGTGAAAGATTCTTTTGCGAAAAAACTTTCTTCTGTTTCGTTCATTTTTTTGATTTTATTTGTTTTTACTTTTGTTCGTTTTATTATTATTGTTATTATCGGTTATCAACCTTTATTTATTTCATTTAGAGGAAAAATGCAACGGTTGGTTATTTTCCTTCTGTTAGGTTCGACAGCCTTGGCGGTTTTGTTTTTTATACATTACACCCTGTCAGCCAATAAAGGAGAGATATTAAGACATTCTATTTATCGTGTTAATTTTATTACTAATGTGGTAAGTTCGGCTATCAATGATTCCAACTTATTGATAACGGATGAGAGCAAAGAGATAGATGTTGCTTACCTATCGAATGTCGTAAAAGATTATATTCCAAGCATTAGTATTTTTAATTTAAAAGGAAATCAAATTGCCTTCAAACAAAAAAAATCATCCATTGCACCTTTCGAGAACACATTAATGAATCCGAATGCTTTATTGGCAATCAATTACGATGCTTTTGCTATCTATGTTGAAGAGAATGTAGAAGACGATAATCAGTACCTTATATTGTATAAACCCCTATTGAATGAAAAAGGAGAGAAGTTTGCTTATATTTCTTATTCCAATTTAGAGAGAAAATCGCGAATAGATTATCAATTAACAAATTTCTTCTCTACTTTTTTAAGTTTTTATGGATTGTTTATTTTGATTGCGGTGTTTATCGGAACTTTGATGACACGGTATGTTTCAATGTCTTTAATAAAAATATCGAATCATTTGGCAAAAGTTAAATTATTATCTGTCAATGAAAAAATAGAGTGGAAACGCAAAGATGAGATAGGATTGTTGATACAGGAATACAACCGATTGATAGATGAATTAGAAATGAGCGTTGAGCTGTTAAGTCGTTCCGAAAGAGAATCGGCTTGGAAAGACTTGGCACAACAAATAGCCCATGATATTAAAAATCCGTTGACGCCAATGAAACTGAGGACACAGCAAATCAGAAAAGAAATGGCGGAAGGGAAAATTGATGTTCAAAAACTGAATCAATACACCGAAATGTTGTTAAATCAAATTGAAACCATCAACGATATAACTTCTTCGTTTTATATTCTGACAAAAATTCATCAAGGCGAGGGAGTAAAAGAAAATTTAATTGCGATTATCAATAATGTATTGGATTTGCATTTAAATCAAAAGCATTATAGTGTTGTTTTTGAAAATCAAACGAATGAGAAAGAGGCTTTTGTTTATATTCAGAAAACTCAATTGATAAGGGTGTTTAATAATTTGATACGAAATGCCGTGCAAGCAAGCAAAGAAGGCGAAATTAAAAAAATTATTATAGAACTCAGTGATTATGGTTCTCAGATGTGGGAAATAAAAATTAAAGATTTTGGAAAAGGAATGGACCAAAACACCTTGAAACATGCCTTTGTGCCACGTTTTACTACCAAATCAACGGGGATGGGCTTGGGCTTGGTGATGGTAAAAAATATCATCAATGATTGGAATGGAACCATTGATATTGAGTCTGTTTTAGGGCAAGGGACTACTTTTATTATCAGATTGCCGAGGTATTCGGAAGAAATGGAAATGGAATAATAATTATTTTTCTTGTTTTTTTTCCAATTCGTTGACCCTATGGAGCAAGTCGGGTATAAACTGAATGCTGCCCAATGCTTTTAAGCCTTTTTCCATTGATAGGGCAGGACTGCCGATTACTTTGTCGCCTTTTTTAACATTGCGATGAATACCTGTTTGTGAGCCGGCTATAACTCTATCGCCAAGAACGGTATGGTCTTTAATGCCAACTTGTCCGGCTAAGATACAATTTTTTCCTATTTTCACCGAACCTGCAATTCCGCAACATGCGGCAATAACCGTGTTTTCACCTATCTCGCAATTGTGTGCTATTTGCGTAAGATTATCTATTTTAACGCCTTTTCGTATAATTGTCGAACTAAAAGTCGAACAATCAATACAAGTATTGGCACCGATTTCTACATCGTCTTCTATAATTACATTTCCTAATTGAGGAATTTTTTCGTACACATAGTTTTCGTCGGGCATAAATCCGAAACCGTCGGCACCGATAACGGCACCTGAATGCAGAATACAATTGGAACCGATGACACAGTTTTCATAAATTTTTACGCCTGCGTATAAAATATTTTCCTCGCCAATTATAACATTATCGCCAAGATAACATAACGGATGTATTTTTGAGTTATCTCCGATTTCCACATTTTCTCCAACAACAACTCCTTCGCCTATATAGACGCCGTTTCCGATTTTTGCAGTCTTTGCAATATGGGCACTTTTGGCAACACCTAATTTTTGCGGTCTTAGCGTTTCGTAAAATTGCAGTAATTTGATAAGACCCATTTGTGGATTTTCTAAACGAATAATGGCACAAGGGAGTTCTTTTTCTGCGACAAAACTGTCTTTAACAATAACGGCACTTGCTACAGTAGTGTAAATATACGGCTCAAATTTCTTATCTATCAAAAAGGCTAATCCTCCTTCTTCACCCGCATCAATTTTAGTGATTTTATGAATAATAGTATTGGGATTACCTTCCGTAGTGCCACCTAAAATGCTGGCTATTTGCTTAACGGTAAATTTTAAACTTGTCATTTTTATGAAATTTATTTTTTACAAAAATAATCAATAAAACGGTATCTTTTTTATTGAAGTGTTATTTTATTTGTAAAGTGATGTATTTCAATTGTAGTTTATGGGGGGAATAAAAAATGAAGTATTTTTATAAAAATTCTTATTTTATTAGAAATGTGTTTTTTTTGTAAGATAAAAACAAAAAATAATATATTTTTGCAAAAAAAATATAAAATAAAAAATTATGAAAGCATTTGTAAGTATAATTATGGGTAGCACTTCCGATTTACCCATTATGGAAGAAGCTGTAAAGTTTTTTCAAGAAATGGAAATAGAATATGAAGTTCAGGCACTTTCGGCACATCGTACGCCCGAATTGGTGATGGATTTCGCTAAAAAAGCAAAAAAACGAGGGGTGCAAGTTATTATAGCCGGTGCCGGTGGGGCAGCTCATTTACCGGGAGTTATTGCTGCTTTTACGTCCATACCCGTAATTGGTGTTCCTATCAAATCGTCCAATTCTATCGATGGTTGGGATTCGCTACTGTCTATTCTTCAAATGCCGTCGGGAATTCCTGTGGCTACAGTGGCTTTGAATGGTGCTAAAAATGCAGCTATTCTGGCAACGCAAATGATGGCTATTCATAATAAACAATTATATAGTCGGTTGTCGGATTTTAAAGAGTCGATGAAAGCCAAAGTAATAGAGGCAAATCATTCGATTCAAAAGCAATAAACTTGGTTTATTCTATTCCTATTTTTTTGAAAATTACGCCTTTTTCGCCGGTAATTTTTACAATATAAATGCCTTGTGTAATATCTGTTACCGAAAAATCGGTATAGGTGTTATTGAGATGAATCGTTTTGACAACTTGCCCAATCGTATTGATTAACTCAATTTTTTGCATGTGAATATCGGATTGCATAGCTATGTGTATGCTGTTTTTTGCAGGATTGGGATATATCTTCACATTCGATTCTTCTATGTTGATAATGTTGGCGGGAGCTGTAGTAAATGTAATTTCTTTTCCCATTACATTTCCATAAGTGCTTCCTGAATAAGTGATTAAATGAGCCATTACAGTGTAAGTAGTATTAGGCTGCAAATTGCTTAATTGGTACTCGAAAAGACTGCTATCCGAAATAGTAACGGTAGTGTATTTAGTATCCGATTGTTTTTTCCATTTAAAACCTTTGGAAATAATATGGGCACATCCTTCTATCAGGCTGGCATAGACTTTAGCGGAGGAGGAGTCTATATTTGTTACGCTATCGGTGTAGGCTCTGATATCGCCTTCGAATTGTATGACTGTTTCATTGACATAACTTCCAATATTGGTAACACTTACCCAAACCGTGTCGTTTAAGTTACGATAAAATAGTCGTATTTTATATGCTCCGGCTGCAATACCGCTGACTCCTTCGGATTGAAAAGAAAAACTGCTGTCGTTATCAGCCGATAAAGATATGTTTTGAATCATCTCAATTTCGGCAACTACGGCACTGGCAGCATTTAAAACAGAAGCTTTCAAATCGCCGGTAAATGTTCTATTGCCGTTGTTTAAAATCTTAGTTGTCATTGTAAAAGGTTCTTTACAATTGACAATTTGAGGATGTACGTTTAAATTATCGTACAAGACCAAATGGTAATTATTTGTTTGATTGGGAGCAATGATATTGTAAAGGGCACCTTGATAGTTGGTAAAATCGTAATAAGAGCCGGGATTTAACTTACCGATTAGAAAATAACCGTCATAAGATCCATTCCAGCCCCAGTTAAAATGGAAATAACCGCTTGCGTCATAGCCGTCACAAATAAAAGCATGTCCGCCTTCAGAGCCTTGTCCTCTGTATAGTAGAGGTCTATTAGCACTTAATTCTTGTTTTAATAGGTTTGTCCATGCCACATCGCCTAAGGAATAGCGAGATTCGTATTGAACATCGGAATAGCCGAAATAAGTACGCATTGCATATTTGGCAGATTGTTTGCCGACGGTATATTCATCTACATAAGCACCGCTTGCACTCACGCCATAATTCATTTCGACGGCAACACCGCAATGGTACATCAAGGTGGCAACCGCATTGACGGAATCGTAAGTTGTTGAATGAGTTAAAGTGATAGGCATTAAGTCGTAACGATAGGTTGTATTTTTAAAATCGGCACTTAAATTTCCAAAATAATGATGTACGTAGGAGTGTTCGCTAAAACCTACGGAAGGATAAGACCAATAGTTCATAATTTGTGCCATTGCTGTTGCCACACAACCCGTAACGGCACGGCTACCGTAGCGTGAATCGTAAGGACATAGTGCATTGTAATAAGGCGATTGACTCCATTTTGTCTTTATTAAAGGTGCTACGGAAGGTTTAATGGATTTTTGTATAACTTGTTCTTGCTTAATCATACGGTCCCAAGCCTGTGTTGTTTCGCTGCTTGCTGCTATTTCGTTTCGGATAAGGTAGGCGATTTCACGTTCGTATTCCGATAAAAAACTTTTTACATTGGGAGCGATATTGTGAGGGTCGAAACTGCTTTCGTTCGAATAACCTAAAACAGGCAGTGCTTGGTCTGTACCCGAAACTATTACGTATGCATTTTTGCCTACATTGTAGATGTAATAATACACTTGCTGTTGCATTTCTTTTTGATTAGCAACGGCTTTATAAGCCAAGACAACTTCGGGTTTATTTTTCTGTCGTATGGTGTTGGTTGAGGTCTCTAAAAAAAAGAGGGCTACTTTTTTAGCAGTAATACTATCAATTGGAGCTGAATAAGCAACAAAATTGATAAGCATAAGCAATAGATAGACAATATTTTTCATCTATAGATAATGTTTTATATTAATAGTGTAAAAGTATAAAAAAAAATAAAACCTTTTGCTGTTTTTTTTATTATTGATTACGTTGTTTACTCATTTACCCCACCCCAGCCCTCCCCAAGTGGGGAGGGAGTGCATTTCAGTTTCATTTTCAGTATATTGCAAGTTAATGGCGTTGTATGTTGCAATTAAATTTTATTGATTTAAAAAAATGGTTGTTTTTTCTTGTAAGTTTCTTATTTTTATACACTTTTAAAAGTCTCCCCAAAGTTTTCACCCCTCCCTTACCCTCCCCAAGTGGGGAGGGAGTGTTGATTGTCAGTATATTACAAAGTTTATTGCATTATAGTAACTTCGGTTACTGAGCGAAGTTGAAATACTCGAAACGTCAGTTCGTAATTTTTAATTGTTAATTCGTAATTGTTTATTCTAAATTTTTAACCGCAAAGAACGCAAAGAGTTTACGCAGAGAACGCAGAGGAAACTGTTCGAAAATTTTCACTGATTATTAATATTTGTATAATAGTGTGTCAACTTTTTTTAGGACGCGACACGCGACAAGTATTTCTAAATTCTAAATTCTAAATTCTAATTTCTAACTTTATAACCGCAAAGAACGCAAAGAAACTCTGTGGTAAAAAAATAAAAGAAGGATAAATATTTATTTTTTATTGATTGAAACAAATAAAAGTATATTTTTGCAAAACGAAATAATATAAAAAAATGCACTTAACCTACAACGAAATAAACTCGCAATACGCTGTAAAACAAAGTCTCCCCCTTGGGGGAGATTTAGAGGGGTTTTACGCCTTTAACGCCAAAGAATTAGACGAAGAAAAC
>JAAYQB010000027.1 GCA_012519525.1 Bacteroidales bacterium
TAATTAATAGTTTATTTTAAACGATTGTTTTCCGGAATAACAACAACAGGTTGAAATGTTTTTGCTTCTTCTTGTGTCATCATGGCATAAGAAAGAATAATAACAGTATCACCGACAACGGCTTTACGAGCCGCCGCACCATTTAAACATATTATTCCACTATTACGTTCACCTTTTATTACATAGGTTTCTATTCTCTCACCATTATTAATATTAAGCACTTGCACCATTTCAAACTCTATTAGGTTGGCGGCATCCATTAATGCTTCATCAATTGTAATACTTCCTTTGTAGTGAATATTAGCTTCTGTTATTATCGCACCATGAATTTTTGATTTTAACAGATTTATTTGCATCGCTTTACTTTTTTATAATTCTAAATTATCAATTAATCGTACGTTATCTATATAAGCTGCTATACATAGCACACTTTTTTTTGTTTCATTAAAATGAGTAAACGGCATTAAGGTTTCAGCATCTACAATGCTTGCATATTCTAACTGTAAAAAAGATTGTTGTAGAAACTGTTTAACAATCCATTGTTCAATTTCTTTAGGAGATAATTCTGTTTTTAGCGCTTTAGCTTCAAGCATTGTTTTGTAAATAAAAGCAGCTTTTTCTCTCTTATCTTCCGACAACAACATATTGCGAGAGCTGAAAGCTAAACCATTATCTTCCCTAACCGTATCAACCAAAACAAGTTGTATTGGAAATGCATACATATTAATCAATTTTTTCACAATCACCGCTTGTTGGTAATCTTTTTTTCCAAAAAAAACTTTATCGGGAGTTGTAATTTCAAACAAACGTTTTAGAACTTGAGCAACTCCATTAAAATGTCCTTGACGATATTTACCTTCCATCACCTTGTCTATTTGCCCAAAATCATAAATATCAGTAGGAGGCATTGGGTATATTTCATCAATTGTAGGACAAAAAACAATATCACAAACATCTTGAATAAAAGCAATATCTTGCTCTATATTGCGAGGGTATTTTCTTAAATCATCAGCATTATTAAATTGTGTGGGATTTACAAAAATACTTCCTACTACCACATTTACATTTTGTTTCGCTTTTTGAAATAAAGCATAATGTCCTTTATGCAAAGCTCCCATTGTAGGCACAAAACCTATCGTTTTGTTTTGTGCTTTCAACTCAGCTATCGCCGTTTTTATATCTTTAACTTTATACAGGATTTTCATCTTTTTCTTTTTTTGAGGCAGTAATGTTTTTGCTACTATTACTTGCCCCAACTTTCATATCATAAAACATAAACAGCAAAGATGTTATAAAAAACACAAACAATGAAACAATAATTGCAATTTTCACAGAAGAAGGAAATGCCTTTATTTTACTTGGATAAGGTTTTTGAACAATACTTAAAAATTCGTAATCTTTTACTACGTTTATATTTACAGCATCATATCTTGCTTGTAAATCATTGCGTTGAGATATTAACGCATACAATTCTTGTTGAGTAGCTATTGCCAAAGGTCCTCTTTCTTCAATATTCTTTTTCATTTTCATCAAAGCTTCTTTATTCACTATATGCGAACCTTCATTCGTTCCTAAATACCCTTTTGTTACCTCCACTCCTTGTGCAGTTTGAATCACTAATTCATAATCAATTCCAAAAGAAACCAACTTTTCAATCGTTGAGTCTATTTCGGCATTTTTATCATCAATAGCATCTTTTAATGCTTTAAGACTTAACATATAGGATAATTTTACATCATTTTCTATCTTTTTATTCAGTAAAACAGGAATTTCGTTCGCTATCTCACATGCTATCAAAGGATCTTTATCTAAAACTTCTATGACTATATTACCATAATATTTATTTAAAAAAACTTTAATATTTGCATCATATTTATTAGATACGGAAGTAATATCATTTGAAAGCCCATATCTTTCGATATAATTGTACTTTTTCACTATTGAATCTTTTATATCATTTGCTTCGCACCAAAACATTAATTGTTTAGCAGGAGTTTCATCCGATTTGGGCAAAACATTATTAGGATAAAATGCTACTGTAGATTTATATAATGGCGTTATAAACAAAGGCGATGTAAAAAACATACTTGCAATAAAAAAAATAGCAACAATTCCTAATATCCAATACTTTCGTTTCCAAATTATAGAAATACATTTAATGATATCTATTAAATAAATATCCTTATCTTTTGATTTTCCTTCTTCCATTTATTATTTAATTTACATGAATACAAACTCTTAAAATAAATCAGCAACATTTTAATGTTAGTTGCAAAAGTACGTATTTATTTCATATCTTTTGTCGTTTTTCCTATTTTTAACCATAAAAAACATTATTTTATGAATAATTAATATTTTTACAGCTTATCATTTGCTTAATTATGGTATCTTTGCAATATAAAAATTAGGTTCTATGAGCAAAAAGTCAATAACAATTGGAATTACCCACGGAGATGTAAATAGCATTAGTTATGAAATTATTATGAAAACTTTTAATGATCCTCGTATAATGGAGTCTTGTACTCCTATCGTATACGGCTCTTCAAAAGTAACTTCTTTTTATAAAAAAATACTACCAGCTATTATATCTCCCAATTTTCGATTTAATATTATTAAAGATGTAAAACAAGCTGTATTAAAAAAAGCAAATTTAATCAATATTGTCGAAGACGAAATTAAAATAGATATAGGACAAATTACTCCTATTGCCGGCGATATGGCTCGCTTATCTCTTGAGATGGCAACCAAAGACTTAATTGAAGGGAATTTAGATGTATTAGTTACTTGTCCTATCAACAAGCAAAACGTTTTTTCGTCAACTTTCAACTATAGTGGACAAACAGAATATTTAGCAAATGCCACAAAAACCAAAAACTTTATCATGTTAATGGTCGCTAACGATATCCGCATCGGAACTGTAACCACACATTGCGCACTTGCCGATGTATCAAAAAAAATTAGCAAAAAATTAATTATTGATAAGATTAACGTACTTAATCAAAGTTTAATCAATGATTTTGCCATTATCAAACCTCGCATAGCAGTGCTTGCTCTTAATCCCCATGCCGGCGACAATCAATTGTTTGGGACAGAAGAACAAGAGAAAATAATTCCTGCTATTCAAGAGTCTTTTGATAAAAAGATCTATGCATTTGGACCTTTTGCAGCCGATGGCTTTTTTGGTTCCGGAGAATTTAATAAATATGATGCCATTTTAGCTATGTATCACGACCAAGCTATGATTCCTTTTAAACTACTATCTTTTGATGAGGGAGTAAATTACACTGCCGGACTTCCATTTATTAGAACATCTCCGGCACATGGTAGCGCTATGAGCATTGCAGGACAAGACATAGCCTCTTTTAATTCCTTCCAAAATGCAGTTTACCTAGCTTGCGATATTTATAGAAACAGAAATAATATTATCAATTCCGACTAACACCAAATTATACTATGCCTTTATATACTATTTCTACCATCGCTAAAATTGTTAATGGTGTCTTAACCTATAACAACAAAGAAGACAGCATAATTAAAGAATTGGGCTACGACAGCCGCAAAATACAACTTGAATCCAATGTATTGTTTTTTGCTTTGGTATCTTCTAAAAATGACGGACACAAATACATAGGAGAACTTTATACTAAAAACATTAGAAATTTTGTTGTCAACAAAAACTTTAAAGACCTCCAGTTGTATCCGGAAGCAAATTTTATTCAAGTCAACGACACGCTAATGGCTTTGCAAACCTTAGCAAAGCAACATCGAAAATCTTTCTCTATTCCTGTCATCGGAATTACTGGCAGCAATGGAAAAACAACAGTCAAAGAGTGGCTTTATCAATTGTTATGCGATGACCATAAAATAGCTTATACCCCCAATAGCTTCAACTCTCAAATAGGAGTTCCTCTATCTGTATGGAGTATCAATAAAGAAACACAATTAGGAATTTTCGAAGCCGGTATTTCTGCCCCTAACGAAATGAATAATTTAAAAGAAATTATTAACCCTACTATCGGCATACTTACTAATATCGGAACAGCTCACGATGAGTATTTCATGGATGTAAAACAAAAAATAGGAGAAAAACTCAATCTGTTTCGTAATGTTGAAACTCTTATTTATGGCATTGACAATGGAATTATTACGGAAGTCTTAATGCGAACCGAATTAACTAAAAAAATAAAACTTTTTACTTGGAGTTGCAAAAAAGAAGAAGCTAATTTATTTATTAGTAATATTACCAAACATTTTAAATCAACAGAAATAACAGCCGTTTATAAAAAACAAAAAATAAAAATAAAAATACCTTTTATTGATGATGCTGCTATAGAAAACACCATTACTTGCTGGGCTTGTCTCTTATTATTAGGTTATTCTAATGATATTATTGCTGAAAAAATCAGCAAACTGACTCCTATCGCTATGCGTTTAGAACTAAAACAAGGAATTAATCGCTGCATGATTATTAACGACACCTATAATTCCGATATTAATTCTTTACAAATAGCTCTCAATTTAATGGCTAATCAACAACAATTCAAAAAACGAACACTTATTCTTTCCGACATCTTACAAAGCGGTAGTTCCGAGTATGAATTATATAAGCAAATTGCCGATTTATTAATAATAAAAAATGTCCATCGCATAATTGGTATTGGGGAAGCCATCTCTCGACAAGCTAATAGTTTTACTATTAAAAAAGAATTTTATAAAACAACCGGTGATTTTTTTGAAGAATTTGATTATTCAAAACTTGAAGACGAAATCATTCTTATCAAAGGAGCAAGAGAGTTCAATTTTGAACGCATATCCAATTACTTAGAATTAAAAACTCACGAAACAGTATTAGAGGTAAGTTTAACTTCGCTGATAGCTAACTTAAACTATTTTCGTTCTCTCATCCAGCCTAATACAAAAGTTATGGCAATGGTAAAAGCCTTCGGTTATGGCATTGGCGACATCGACATTGCCAATGAACTGCAATATCATAAAATTGATTATTTAACTGTTGCTTATGTAGATGAAGGCATTGCATTAAAAAATAAAAACATTCATTTGCCTATTATGGTAATGAATCCCGATGAACGAAGCATAGAATCTATACTCAAACAACAATTACAACCCGAAATTTACAGTTTTCGCATATTGCATTTATTGGAACAAGCATTGGAACACAACCCTCAAATTCCTAACATACACATTCATTTAAAAATAGATACGGGAATGCATCGCTTAGGATTTGAAAAACAAAACCTAACCGACTTATTAAATCTTTTAAAAAACAATCCGAAAATCATAGTCGAAAGTATATTCTCTCATTTTGCTGCTGCCGACGACACCTACGAAGATGATTTCACAAAACAACAAGCTGACTTATTAACAGAGTGTCATAGCATTATAAGTGAGAGCTTAGGCTATACGCCTATTAAACATATCTGCAATTCCATTGCTACGGTACGTTTTCCGCAATACCATTTCGATATGGTTCGGCTTGGAATCGGATTGTTCGGCATCAATCCATTTGCCAATCAAAACAAACTTGAAAATGTAGCTACATTAAAAACTATTATTTCACAAATCAAACTCATTAAAAAAGGAGATACCGTAGGATATAATCGAAAATGGACTGCTCCTAAAGACACTACATTAGCAATAATCCCAATTGGTTATGCCGACGGATTTCCTCGCACCTTAGAAAATGAAAACGGAGTTATTTTAATTAATAATCAAATGGCTAAAATTGTAGGAAATATTTGCATGGATATGTGTATGGCAGATATTTCTGATATTTCAGCTAAAGAAGGCGATAGCGTTATTATTTTTGGAAAAGATTTACCCATTACTCAATTTGCTAAAAAAGCAAATCGTACTGAATATGAAGTGCTAACAGGAATTTCGCAAAGAGTAAAGCGAATTTTTGTTCAAAAATAATGATAATTATCTTTTGTAATAATTTTTAAAATGCGTATTTTTGTACGCAAATAAAAAAATAAGAATAAATAAATACTATGTCACTAATAAAATCAATATCGGGAATTAGAGGAACAATAGGAGGAAAAATAGGAGAAAATTTAACACCCTATGACATCGTTAAATTCACCCTTGCTTATAGTGTTTTTTTAAAAGAAAAGAACCTTTCCAACAACAACTTAAATGTCGTTATAGGAAGAGATGCACGCACTTCGGGCGAAATGGTCAATCATATTGTTTGTGGAACTTTATTGAGTATGGGCATTAATCCCATTGACATAGGACTAACGACCACCCCTACAGTAGAAATGAAAGTTTTACATTCCGATGCTATCGGAGGAATCATTATCACGGCAAGTCATAACCCATTCAATTGGAATGCATTAAAATTACTAAACGAAAAAGGAGAGTTTTTATCTGCCGAAGAAGGAGAAAAAATAATTACTCTCTCTGAAAATCAAAACATATTATTTTCAGAGGCTTCTCAATTGGGAAAATGCATTCAACAAAATGATGCTATTGATTTTCATATAAAAAAAATACTTGAACTTCCCCTCGTTGATGTAGATGCCATTCGTAAAAGAAATTTTAACATAGCCATTGATTGCATCAACTCTTCGGGAGGAATTGTTTTGCCTATTCTATTGAAAGCATTGGGCGTAAACAATATTCAAATAATTAATGGAGAACCTACAGGTGTTTTTGCTCACAATCCGGAACCGCTTCCCGAACATTTGGAAGAACTCTGTCATACGGTAAAAAACACTCGTGCAGATGTAGGATTTGCTGTTGACCCTGACGTTGACAGACTTGCCATTGTTCAAGAAAATGGAGAAGTTTTTGGTGAAGAATACACCTTAGTTGCTGTTGCCGACTATGTTTTACAAAATAAAAAAGGCAATACCGTTTCCAATTTATCTTCAACCAAAGCACTTCAAATTGTTACCGAAAAATACGGTGGTACTTATAGTGCCTCTGCTGTCGGCGAAGTCAATGTTGTCAAAAAAATGAAAACAACAAATGCCATTATCGGAGGCGAAGGAAATGGCGGAGTCATTTATCCCGAATTACACTATGGTAGAGACGCTTTGGTAGGAATTGCTTTGTTTTTGTCGTATTTAGCTAAAACAAAAAAAACATGTTCGGAATTAAGAAAAACTTATCCTGATTTTTTTATTTCTAAAAATAAAATTCTCTTAGAGAATAATATTAATGTAGATGAACTTTTACTTTATTTTAAAAACAAATACAAAGAACAACCTGTTATTGATATAGATGGAGTTAGAATTGATTTTCACAAAGAATGGGTGCATTTACGCAAATCAAACACCGAACCGATTATACGCATTTATGCTGAAAGTCAAACAGAAAAAGAAGCCAATCAATTAGCACAAAAAATAATAGACGAAATTAATACTTATATAAAAAACAACTCTAAAACAATGAACGTATGAAAATATTTGCATGGATAGGAAAGTATAAATATCTAATACTTATATTGTTATTAATTAGCTACTTATCGTTAAGCGAAAACAATCTCTTTTTAAGTATTAAATTAAAAAAAGAAATTAAAAAATTAGAAAAAGAGAACCAACAACTTCTCAATAAAAACGAACAAATAAAAAAAATCAATCAAGAAATCAATAAAAACAAAGATGCTATGGAACTTTACATGAGAGAATATTATTTCTTGAAAAAAGAGAATGAGGAAATTTTTAGAATTATTTATGTAGATGATAATGAAAAATAAAAACACACGCTTATTAATCTTAAACGGTCCTAATCTCAATTTAATAGGAAAAAGAGAAACCGCCATTTACGGAAACGTTTCTTTGAATGATTATTTAAACCAATTAAAAACCAACTATTCTTCTATACTAATAGATTACCAACAATTTAACTTAGAAGGAGAACTAATACAGGCTATTCATCAAGCCAACAACACATACGATGGAATTATCTTAAACCCGGGAGCTTACGCACACACATCCATCGCACTAAGAGATGCTATCAAAGCTATTGACATTCCGACTGTTGAAGTACATATTAGCAATGTTTTTCAGAGAGAATCTTTCCGCAAACACTCTTATATTTCCGATGTATGCAAAGGCTGTATAATCGGATTCGGATTGCAAGGCTATCGGTTAGCCGTTGAAAGTTTTATTTATGATAAAGATTGCTTTTTCTGAAGCAATGCCACATTTTCCACGTGTTGAGTGTGAGGAAACATATCAACAGGCTGAACTTTAACAACTTCATATTTTTCAATCAGTAAAGCTATATCTCTGGCTTGGGTTGCAGGATTACAACTTACATAAACAATTTTTTCCGGAGCCATTTTTATTATTTGTCGTATAACATCCGAATGCATACCCGAACGAGGCGGATCCGTAATAATAATTTTCGGTTTGCCGTGTTTTTCCACTAACTCATCTGTAAGTACTTTTGCCATATCGCCAACCTCAAAACTAACATTGGAAACAGCATTAATTTCAGCATTATGTTTAGCAGTTTTAATCGACTCTGCTACGTATTCTATCCCTACTATTTTTTTTGCTTCTTTTGACAAGAAAACAGCAATGGTTCCCGTACCTGTATATAAATCATAAACAATATCTTCCGACTGTATATTGGCAAACTCTTTAATAACATTGTACAAGTTCAATGCTTGTTCCGAATTTGTTTGATAAAAAACATGAGGACGTATTTGAAAAACAAATTCGTTCATATTTTCAGTAATATACTCTTTTTTCGAAAAAACATGAACCGGCAAGTCCGTTATTACATCATTATCTTTCTGATTGATAACATAAAGTAAAGATGTCAATTCCGGAAATTTTTCATCCAAATAACGCATTAATTTTTCGGATTCCTCATTATAAGTATAAAAAATAACTATCAACATCAAATCGCCGGTAGATGCAAAACGCATCATCAAATTACGCAAAAACCCTTTTTTCTCGCGTGCATCCCAAAATTCCAACTCATTTTCAATTGCATATTGTTTAATTGCATTGCGAATTTTATTTCCTATATCACGATGTAAATGACAGAATTCGATATCCAATATTCTATCAAACATCCCTTGTATATGAAAGCCTAAAGCTCTATTATCGATATTTTTACCACTTGCTATTTCTGCATCCGTCAACCAACGACGTGGCGAAAAAGCATATTCTATCTTATTGCGATATTCATATATATTAGCAGAAGGAATAATCGGTTGTAGTTTTGGAAATGGAAATTTTCCTATACGAATAAAGTTGTCAACCACTTGTTTTTGTTTATAATACAACTGTGTTGCATAATTCATGTGCTGCCATTTACAACCTCCGCATTCTCCAAAATGCCGACATAAAGGTTCGACACGATTAATAGAAGAAGTTTTAATATTCACTATTTTAGCATGGTAATAACTTCTTTTTTTTATCGCCTTCACATCTACCTTATCTCCGGGAACAGCATAAGGAACAAAAACAACCATATTTTCATGTTTTCCAATAGCTACTCCTTCAGTCCCTGCATCTATAATTTCAAGATCTTCGATTAATACTTCTTTCTTTTTCTTTGCCATCTCTTTGCTTTAAGGAATACGCATATACTTATGACTTTGTAATGATATTTTCCACTTCGGGTGTAATAAAATATAATTGACAATAAGTGGAAGTATCGTTTCTCGCTGACTCCATTCCGGTTGTAAAAACAATTCGCATTTTTTGTTAATTTTTTCAGCATTTTCTTCCGCCCATAGCAAATCTATGGATTCTTCTACAATAACTTTTAACTCATTGGCTTTTTGATAAAATTCAGGTTGAATAATTGTTTTTCTTTTAGGCGAAAAACAAATCCAATTCCAATTTCCGCTTAATTTTTCCGAGCCGGAAGTTTCGAGATGTAAAACAATTTTGTGTTTGGCAACTTCTTGACATAAATACGATAAATTATACAAACAAGGCTCACCTCCTGTAATTACAACCGTAGTCGCCGAAGATTGTAATATATTATTAATCACATTATCAACAAGCACCAAAGGATGTCGGTTTGCATCCCATGATTCTTTTGTATCACAAAAACTACATCCTACATCACAGCCTCCGATACGTAAAAAATAAGCCGCTTTGCCCGTATGAAACCCCTCACCTTGTAAGGAATAAAACTCCTCCATAATAGGAAGTGCAATTCCTTGTTCCAATAAATTATTCGTTGTCAAATTACGTTAAATTTTAAACCCAAAAGTGAAGATAAAATGTTGATTAACGATTATATGATCTATCAGGTTATTATTTTTTGTATTATAAAAAACACTCTTATTATAATAGAGTTTATGCATATAAGCAAAGTCAGCAAAAAAATGATTGGTTCGTATACCTAATCCCCCTGTTATCAAATGATAGCTTCCATCCATCAAGACTGCTGATTTATAAGGATTTGTGTTATAAGCATAACCCAAACGTATAGCTACAGGAGTAAGATTTACTTCTGCTCCGATTCCGAGAGTATGAACTGCTTGAAAATAATTACGTATATTTTCATTTTTATTATCAAAATCATAATAACGTGAATGCATTTGCATTGTCGAATAATCGGTAAAACTATAATGTAAATTAATAAAGCCGTGCTTTTTAATAATAAAAGCTAAATCGCCTATCACTCTTAAAGGAGTTGTTAATGAATAATCGAACTTCCCATTTGAAGTGTATTTTTTATCATATCCTTCTGTTTCATAATGTGATGTGTATCTTTCTCTTATTGTATTATAAAACGTAGGGGTATGGCAAGCAAATCCAAAACGCATAAACTTAACAGGCTGATACAGTATGCCTAATTTGAAATTAACCCCTGTTGCTTCCGATGATAAAGTTTCATCTACATGAAATGATTTAAATTTGGTAGAAGTATCGTTAGGATCTGCAAGTCTTTCAAAGTAGGTAGAACTTTGAGTATAAGAGAAAAACGGGAATCCTACTGTTGCTCCTATATACAACATATCTTTATAGTTAGCGCCTGAAGAAAAAACATATTCATTGGCTGAACCTGTTGTTTGTATCACTTTACGTTGCTCTAAATTAACTCCGCTTATGTGACTTACATATTGGTTAGGTTTAGTACTTGCATAAGGGTCTATAAGCCATGTTTGATAAGCCCAATCGCCTATTCCCGTAAGATTTGAATCGGCGATTCCATTAGCCAATAAAGAAAAATAATCCGTCATTGAAGTAGTTGTATTAGCCCGAACACCTGTATTGGGTCCTTTGATAATATAACGATTATGATAATTATTCATTCTGTTAAAACCTGTTCCAAATTGAATATACCAATTTTTTTTATACGGAATGACAAATACGGCTCCAAGATTTCCTACATTAAAATTATATTTAAAATCATAAGCATCAGTATTATTATAAAAGGAAGTAGCTTTACTATAATACAAAGCCGGAGAAAATGTAAACTCCGAACGCTTATACACTCCAATACTTGCCGGATTGGAACTTAAACAAGAAAAATCGGCACCAAAAGCTCCCATTGAACCGGCTAAGGAGGAAAATCGAGCGGTTCCGGTCGGTGTTAACTGTGAATATCGAAAAGCGTCTATTTCATCTTGACTAAACACATTCAAAACACTTACTATAATAATGCTTAGTAATGTTATATTTAATTTTTTCATTTTTATTGTTTTAAATAATTAAAATTATTGTTTATTTAAAATTATCTTCTTTGAATATTACTACTTCCCGATGAATGATTACTTCTACCCGAACTACTTGGAGTTCTACTGCTTGACGAAGGTGCAGAATTACTATTCCTATTAGAAGGAGAACTATAAGTGTTTCTGCTATTATTATTGGAAGGAGCGTTATTGTAGTTTCTATTCGAATTATCATTTCTTTCCTGTCTTACCGAGCGAGAAGGTGTGGTATTACGCTGTTCTTGCCTATTAGGTTGTGAAAATGAATTATTAGACCGTGTATTATTGTAATTTGAATTATTATCTCTCGTATCTCTCGCAGGAGATGTCGATTGAGTAGGTGCTGTGTTACGCTCTATATTTTGTCGCGTATTCGGATTAACAGGGTCATTATTCCTTGAATTATTGTAATTTGAATTATTATCTCTTGTATCTCTCGTAGGAGATGTCGGTTGAGTAGGTGTTGTATTACGCTCTATATTTTGTCGCGTATTCGGATTGACAGGGTCATTATTCCTTGAATTATTGCCAGATGGAGTAATGTTTTGATTGTCAATAGCATTGTTTCTATTATTGACAGGTTCCATATTTCTATTTTCATTAGAAATGCTTCGATTTTGATCCCTTAAAGAATTATCTTCTTGCTGCGATGGAGTAACTTTCCCCGGAATTCCGGGACGTTGTTCCGTTGCATTTACTTTATTATTAGGATCTACATACATTCTATTGGATTCAGTGGGTTTTACTTCGTTAGTAGGTCGTACTTGTTGTGTTGACGTACTTTGATTGACTGGAGTTGTTGGAGTTGAGACATTGCTGCTACGCGATGTAGCTTCTCCCCTATAAACCGCGTTTGAATTCACTGCATTTTCATACATTTCTCCGAAAGTAATGGGAGTTGTTCTCGTATTTTCTTTTCTATTCGGATTGTCATTTGTTGATTTTCTCACATCTCCACCACCTGCATTCACCACTCCTGCCATCCCTCCTTGAGCCGACCTCCTATGTCCATAGGTATAACTATAGGTTCTATTTTTATCATAGCTATTATAATAGTAATCGCCCGGCTTATAATAGTCATGGTATCCATAATAAGGTTTACAGTAGTGATGATAATAATAAGGATTATAATAAGGATTGTAATAA
>JAAYQB010000028.1 GCA_012519525.1 Bacteroidales bacterium
TTATTGATTATGAAAAAAATAGCAGCAATATTAGCCGGTGGAGTAGGGAAGAGACTGAATAGCGAATTGCCTAAGCAATTCATGTTATTAGCAGGAAAGCCCATGATAGTTTATTCTTTGGAGGCTTTTCAACATCATTCTGCAATAGATGAGATAGCATTGGTAGTGCCAAGTGATTATGTCAATAAATGCGAAATCTATAAAAAAGACTTTTCTAAGCTCACTCATATTATTGCAGGAGGGGAGGAACGTTATCTTTCTACGCTTGCCGTACTCAATACTTATCAAAACAATACGGAAGACCTTATAATTCTACACGATGCGGCACGTCCTATGGTAACGGTAAAGATGATTGATGAAATAATTAATGCATTAAAAGACCATAAGGCTGCTACCGTAGCAATAAAAACTACCGATACCATCGTGCAATCGCTCAATCACGCTACTATTAGCGGCACATTCGACCGCTCTACACTTTATAATGTCCAGACACCGCAAGCCTTTAAAATTTCGGTCTTAAAACAAGCCTATCAATTGGCTTTAAAAGACCCATGTTTTATTGCAACTGATGATACTGCGGTGGTATTTAATTATTTACCCGATGAAAAAATTGCAATTGTAGCAGGTAGTCCTTACCATATTAAACTGACCTACCAAGAAGATATTCAATTGATGGAAGAATATATGCGTAAAAAAAATAAACGATTATGAACAATGATGTAAGTTTTTTAAAAGAAGTCAGCAGCGACCTACTCTCAAAATACGGCAATGCAATAAGCGATTTTTGCATTGTAATTCCTTCAAATCGTGGGGCTTTACACTTCAAGCAATGCTTACATTCGCATATTGGAAAAGCATTCTTATCGCCTGATGTTTTTGCAATAGAAGAGTTTACTCAAAAAATAGCAGGACTTTCTTTGATTTCGCAAGAGGAACTTCTCATACGATTTTATAAAATAAATCAACAACAAAAGATAATATATCATCAAGAGTTTCACGAATTTGTAGGCGATGCTAAAACGATACTGCAAGATTTTAACGACATAGATTTGGCCTTGGCAGAAGCTAAAAATATTTTTTCCGATTTATCGGAAATAAAAGAATTGAGCTATTTCGGCAAGTCCGAAGAAGATTTAAGTGATTTGCAAAGTAATTATTTACAGTTTTTCAAAAGCATTTATACACTTTATGAAGAACTTAAAAAAGAGTTATTGCAAAACAAAATTGCCTATCAAGGATTGTTGTATCGCTATGTGTATGAAAACATTGAAAATATTGCCAAGCATTTTACCTATAAAAAAATTATCTTCGTAGGATTTAACGCTTTACAAAATGCTGAAATAGGTATCATTCGCTATTTTTTGAATGAAGATAAAGCAGATATTTATGTTGATGCAGACGAATGGTATCTCAATGATTTATTGCAAGAATCAGGAATGTTTTTACGCAAAATGCAATCCGATTTTAAATTAAAAGAACTGAAAATCATCGGAAATTACATTCAAACTATCAATAAAAAAATACAAATTATAGGGTTTCCACAAAATGATCTTCAAACGCTTTATATTGAAAAAATACTTCAAGAGTTAGCAATTAGTGAAAACGAAAAAACAGCTCTTGCCTTGGCTGACGAGAATTTATTATTGCCTTTGTTGTATGCCATAGATACAACAAAAGCCAATATAACAATGGGATTTTCATTGCATAATACGCAAATATATAAACTTTTGTATTCTTTTTTCACGACTATCGAAAACATTCAAAAATACGGCAATACTATCCACTACAAAGATTTATATGTTTTCTTAAGCAGTCCTTATATCCAAAATACAATGGATTTATCGAAAATGAATATCGATGTATTTCTTCTCAATTTTCTTGAAAGAGGAAAATTGTTTTATACCGCTGAAGATTTGAAAGCAATAGGGGAGATACTTCCTTTAAATCTCATTAATATTTTTGTTCATTTATTAGAAAAAGACATTGACCCTGAAAATATTATCACTCATTTAAAAAACTTTCTTTCTTTTATTAAAAACGATAAATTATCGGTAATAGACCAACAAATAATTGATTTGTTGTTGACTAACTTAGAAAAACTATTGCCTCTTTTCAGAGAAATAGATACCAACATCAAATCCTATCGTACTTTGTTCGATGTCTACGTTTCTTCTTTGAATTTATCGTTTAAAAGCAATCCTATGAGTTCATTACAGATTATGGGAATGTTGGAAACTCGAACATTGGATTTCGACAATGTTATTGTCTTATCGGTCAATGAAAATGTGTTGCCTGTAGGTAAAAGCATTAAATCATTTATCCCTTACGATGTCAAAACACATTATAACATACCAACTTATACTTATCGAGAGGCTGTTTTTTCTTACCATTTTTACCGTCTTTTACAACGAGCTAAAAACATCTATCTTTTATACGATGCAGATACTCAAAATAATAAAACGGAAAAAAGTAGATTTATCAATCAAATTCAAAATGAATGGACTAAAATACCCGGCATAGATATTAATGAAACCATACTGAGTTATCCGCAAATTAAACTATCTAAAAGTCAAGAAATAACAATATCAAAAACGCCACAAATAATTGAACGGCTTAACAATATACAAGTTTTTTCACCTTCTATGTTGAATCGTTACTTAGAATGTAGTTTAAATTTTTACTTTCATGATGTTATTCAACTATCGGAGCTTGAAACTATATCGGAAGAATTGCAAGCCAATGTAATAGGAAGTGTAATCCATAAAATTTTGGAAGAAATATTAAAAGAAAGAAAAAACATAGAACAAAACATCAAAAACTTGAATTTAGAAGAAAAGGTGCTTCATGCTTTTTTAGATAAAAAGCTCGTTAATATGGAGTTGAAAAAGAATGATATTTTGTATGAAAAAAATCGACTAATCTATTCAATAACTGTTAAGTACATCGAAAATTATTTAGCGTTATTGATGGAACAGATTAAAAATAAAGAAATTATTGATTTCAAAGATTTTGAAAAAAGATATGAAATAACATATCCTATTCTGAATCAATTTATAAACAAAGACATTCTTTTAAAAGGAATTATTGACAGAATAGACAATAGGAGCGATGGGGTAACGACATTAGTGGATTATAAAACAGGAAGAGTAGAACCGAAAACTCTTTCAATCAGAGAAATGAAAGACTTATTTAGCGGCAATAATACCATGGCTTTTCAATTAATGTTTTATGCTTTTTTATACAATTATTCAAGCAAACAGAGTCCATTAAGAGCTCAAATTATTTCTTTTAGAAAATTAAAAGATAATTTAAGTCTTCACATTAATCAATCGGATATGCTTACACAAGCTGTGTTTGATGAATTTCAAACTCTTTTAGAAAAACTGATAGAGCAAATATATGACGATACTATTTCTTTCACTCAAACAAATGAAAAAGAGCGTTGTAAATATTGCAGTTATAGAGTAATTTGCAGAAGAGATTAATCTTGAAATTTCAAAAAGCGTTCGGCATCTATAGCAGCTCTACAACCGCCGGCAGCAGCTGTAATAGCTTGTTTATAACTACGATCTTGCACATCGCCGGCTGCAAAAACACCTTTAACGTTTGTTAATGAAGTCCCGGCTTGAGTAATAATATAATTTTCTTCGTCCAAAGCCAATTGCCCTTTAAACAATTCAGTATTAGGATGATGACCAATAGCTATAAACACACCGTCTAAAGCGATTTCTTTCTCTTCTTTTGTTTTAGTATTTTCCAATCGAACGCCCGTTACATATTTTGAAAAACCTTCGATTTGTCCTAAAATTTCTATAGGGATATGATTCCAAACCACTTCTATATTAGGAGATTCAAATACTCTTTTTTGCATGACTTTACTTGCTCTCAACTCATCACGGCGGTGAATGAGATATACTTTTTTGCAAATAGTAGATAAATAAACGGCTTCTTCGGCAGCGGTATCGCCACCGCCCACTACCGCCACTACTTTATTGCGATAGAAAAAACCGTCGCAAGTAGCACAGGTAGATACGCCGTATCCGCGATAAACCGATTCCGATTCCAAACCTAACCATCGAGCAGAAGATCCTGTAGCTATTATAATTGTATCGGCAATAATGATAGAATCACTATCTGTTTTGCAAGTAAACGGACGTTGCGACAAATCAACCGACAATATTTCGCCTGTACGAATATCAGCACCGAAACGCAATGCTTGTCGTCGCATATCGTCCATCATTTCGATTCCGGATTTTCCTTCGGGATATCCCGGATAATTTTCAACAATAGTAGTAATAGTTAATTGACCGCCGGGTTGCATTCCTTCGTAAACGATAGGATGTAAATTAGCACGTGAAGCATAAATAGCTGCTGTGTAACCGGCTGGACCGGAGCCTATAATCAAACATTTGGTTTTTTCTTCTTGCATGATAACTACAATGTTTTTATATTACTTATTTGAAATAGTGTGATTGTTATTATTGCTTTTCTTTTTTCGATTTTTTCTTTTTTTCCTAGTTGCAGCAGTAGGTTGAGGAGCAGGTTTTTTATTGTTGTTTTTAGGAGTAGCTACTTGTGCATTAGGAAGTTGCTCTAATAATTCTTTAGTAAGAGGAAAAACAAAATCTTCTCTTAGCTTTAATTTCCCCCCGGAAAGAACAGCAAGATGTTCTTTTATTAAATCATCATTTACAGAGTCGCGATTCCATTGTAGGTATTGTTTTTTTAAAAGGACGGCAATATTTTCTACACATAAAGTTTTAGCTTCCGAATCAGGTTCTTCCACTAAAGCAGTGATTATATTTTCGATAAATTTTCCATAGTGAGGAAATAAAATACCGTTCTTTTTATAAGGAATTCTTTGCGGTTTGCCACCGATTTCTTGTGGCTCCGGCTTAGGAAAAGGTGAATCTACATCTAACTTAAAATCAGAAATTAAAAAAAGATGATCCCATAATTTTTGCCAATAATCGGCAGTATCTTTACTACCGGGAGAAAAGCATGACATAGCACGTACTGTAGCTTTTGCCTGTAAATTACGTACTTCTCTATCTTCTATTGTCAATAGATAATCCACCATTGCTTGCACATGCCTGCCATATTCTTTGACAGCTATTTTTTCTTTTGTCGTATTGTATTCCATAAAATTGTATTTCGTTGAGAAATTTTTATCAAAAAAGAATAATTTTAATTTAAAATTCTATTGTTTTAGGATATTATTTTATAATAAAAAGTAAAATATCTTAAAAAAATACATTATATTCTTTTAACAATCAGTAAGTTATATTTTTTAACATAAAACTCTCTGTTATGAACAGATATTTGTATATTTTTGCAGCAAAGATATAAAAAAAAATAATATGACACAAAATAGAGTTTTAATTATTGGAGCAGGGGGTGTAGGAGGAGTTGTTACTTTTAAATGTGCAGCTGTTCCTGAAGTTTTTGGAGATATTATGTTAGCAAGTCGTACGAAATCAAAATGCGATAAAATTGCTGACTTTGTAGGAAGAAATCGTGTTAAAACAGCACAAGTCGACGCTGATAATGTGCCTGAATTAATAGCGTTAATCAATGATTTTAAGCCTGATATTGTTATTAACGTTGCTCTTCCATACCAAGATTTAACCATTATGGATGCTTGCTTGGCTACAAAAACACACTATTTAGATACTGCTAATTATGAACCCATAGACGTAGCAAAATTTGAATACAAATGGCAATGGGCTTATCATGAACGATTTAAAGAAGCCGGAATTATGGCAGTGCTGGGTTGCGGATTCGATCCGGGCGTAACCAATATCTTCACCGCATACGCCAACAAGCATTATTTTGATGAAATGCACTATTTGGATATTGTAGATTGCAATGCCGGCGATCATGGGAAGGCTTTTGCTACCAATTTTAATCCGGAAATCAATATTCGTGAAATTACACAAAAAGGACGCTATTGGAAAGATGGAAAGTGGATAACGACAGAACCTTTAGAAATTCACAAACCCATTGTTTATCCGAATATCGGTGCAAGAGAATCTTATTTGTTGTTCCATGAAGAATTAGAATCTTTAGTGAAGAATTTCCCTACTCTTAAACGAGCACGTTTCTGGATGACTTTTGGAGAAAAATACATTAATGTATTAAACGTTTTGCAAGAAATAGGCATGACAAGTATACAACCTATTCTTTACGAAGGAAAAGAAATAGTGCCTTTGCAATTTTTAAAAGCTGTATTGCCTGAACCGTCCACTTTGGGGGAGAACTATAAAGGGGAGACCTCTATAGGCTGTCAAATCAGAGGAATAAAAGACGGCAAAGAACGCACTTATTATGTGTGGAACAATTGTAACCATGCCGAAGTTTATAAAGAATGCAAAGCACAAGCTGTTTCTTATACGACAGGTGTCCCTGCCATGATAGGAGCCATGATGGTATTAACGGGAAAATGGAAAGGAAAAGGAGTTTTTAACGTGGAAGAGTTTAATCCTGACCCATTTATGGAAATGTTAAATATACATGGTTTGCCATGGCAAGAACAAATAGATCAACCGTTGCCTGTTGAGAAATAAAAAACAATATACAGAAAGAATCTCTATCTTTAATAACAATAAAACAAGGTAGAGATTCGTTTTCTACCGTATGAAAAAACTGTTAAATATCTTTTTGTTATTTATCTATATTGCTCTTTCACAAGCACAAACGGGCGGGAACTATGTTTATAATTTCCTCAATCTTCCTGTTTCGGCTCGTGTGGCTGCTATGGGTAATAAACTATATTCTGTTTATGATGAAAAAGATCCTTCCTTAACAATAATGAATCCGGCATTATTAACACCTGAAATGCATCAAGGAGTGGCGTTTAACTGTGTCGATTATTTTGCCGATGCTGTGTATGGACATATAAATTATATTCATCATTTTAAAAAAGCGGGAACTTTCAATTTTGCTTTTCAATTTCTATCTTACGGAAAATTTGACGGTTATGATGAATATGGCAACGAGACAGGAACTTTTTCTGCAGGCGATTTTGCCGTTATCACAGGATATGGAAAAACATTAATTGACAGTACACTCTTTATGGGAATGAACCTGAAATGGATATTTTCTTCTTATGAAAATTATTTTTCTACAGGCTTAGCTGCCGATGTATCAGCTTCTTATTACAATGCTAAAAACAATCTTTGCCTAACAATATTAGCAACAAATATAGGAGCGCAAATAAAAACGTATAACAACGTAAGAGAAAAACTACCTTTCGATTTACAATTAGGTATCTCTCAACGTTTAAAACATGCACCTATACGCTATCATATTACATTGCACCATTTGTATAAATGGGATTTCAGCTATAACGATCCAAGCAATCCTTTTGTACAAATAGATATGACAACAGGAAAGTCAAAACAAGGAACTAAGATACAGAAGTTTACCGACAATTTATTCCGCCATTTTATCATAGGTGTTGAAATTTTACCCATTAAATACTTTTCTTTGCAATTTGCCTACAATCACAACACTCGAAAAGAAATGAAGTCATTGGAACGCAAAGGAATGGTGGGTTTTTCTTACGGAATATCTTTACATATTCACAATATTAACGTGCAGTATGCTCGTGTACACAATAATTTAGCTTCAACGCCTAATTATTTTACTTTTTCGACTAAAATTACTAATTTCTTAAAAAAATAAATTTATGGAAATATTATTGAACATTTTAATGGTAACGATACCTGCAGTTGTAGTGGCAATAACAGCTTATTTTGCTATTAAATTAACTTATGATAAAGAACTGAAAAAGCAGGTCTTAGAGTTAAAACATAATTCAACAAAAGTTATTACACCCATACGATTACAATCTTATGAACGGATAGCACTTTTTTTGGAACGTATTAAGCCCGAAAGTATTCTTTTACGCAATATCACACACTCATTAAATGCGGCTCAGTACCAAAACGTTCTTCTTACATCTATACGTAATGAATTTGAACATAATCTCTCTCAACAAGTCTATATTTCATCTGCTTTATGGGAAGTTACTAAAAAAGCGAAAGAAGAAACAATAAAAATCATTAATTTAGCAGCAGGACAACTAAATCCGGAAGCTACAGGAAAAGAATTGGCGAATAAAATTATCGAATTGGCTGTTGATGTCAATCCGCAACCTTCCGATGTAGCACTCGATGTATTGCGTAAAGAAATAAAGGAATTTTTCTAAAATCTATGAGCGTCTAAATTTATGAATATCAGACGAATCCCATGATTGCCACATCAACACATCGTGTATGGTACGTATAATTAGAATAAATACACGCAAATCATTGTCGGCAAACCATTTAATAGCCGCATCTTCTTTACGACAAGCAGCAGCAAAAATAGAAAGAAAATGCAGTTTATATTTGGCTAACCATTCAATAGCTTGAGGAACACCGTCAATAGCATCACTTAATACGGCAAATTCGGGATAGCCGTTTTTCATCAGCCAATCCAATGCATCCGTATCGGAATGTATGGCGGAAGAAAGAGCAGCTAATTCAGGATAACCATTATTAATAAATAAGTTAGTAAACTTACGTTTCCCTTTTAGGCTTTCATTAAAGGCTACCAAGATTTTAACATCATAATCGGTTAAACAGTGCATTTTTTTATTTAAAATGATTATACGTTATAATAACGCTAAAAATAAAATAAATTATTGTATAACAAAAAAAACGTTTTTTTTATTTCGTTTATTCAAAGGCTGTGTAATTTTAATATATCTTTGCATACTTGATAATATAGCGTATATAAAAGATGCAAAACATTAAAAATGTTGCTATTATAGCACATGTGGATCACGGAAAAACTACATTAGTCGACCGTATTCTTTATCAATCAAAATTATTTAGAGAAAACAAAGAAAAAGAAAATCTCACTCTTGATAATAATGATTTGGAAAGAGAAAGGGGGATTACGATTTTATCTAAAAATGTATCCGTGAGATATAAAGATTTTAAAATCAACATTATTGATACACCGGGACATAGCGATTTCGGAGGTGAAGTCGAAAGGGTTTTAAATATGGCTGATGGAGTTTTATTAATCGTTGATGCTTTCGAAGGACCTATGCCGCAAACACGTTTTGTTTTGCAAAAAGCCATAGAATTGAATTTAAAACCCATTGTTGTTATCAATAAAGTGGATAAACCCAACTGCAATCCGGAACAAACGCAGGAAGATGTTTTTAATTTAATGTATACTTTAGGTGCAAGCGAAGAACAGCTTGATTTCACGACTGTTTATGGTTCATCTAAACAAGGATGGATGAGTGAGGATTGGAAAAAACCAAGCGAAAACATAAGCTATTTATTGGAACAAATTATTAAACACATACCATCGCATCCCGATAAAGAAGGTAATACTCAAATGATTATCTCTTCATTGGATTATTCTTCTTATGTCGGACGAATAGCCGTAGGAAAATTAACTCGCGGAACACTTGAGCAAGGGCAAAACATATCTTTGGTGAAAAGAGATGGAAGTATCAGACATTCAAAAATAAAAGAACTCTATGTGTTTGAAGGGATTGGAAAGGAAAAAATAAAGTCTAAAGTATTGGCGGGAGAAATTTGTGCCGTGCTTGGCGTTGATGATTTTGAAATAGGGGATACGATAGCCGATTTTGAAAATCCGGAGGCTTTACCGAGCATTAAAGTTGATGAACCTACAATGAGTATGTTGTTCACTATCAATAATTCACCCTTCTTCGGACAAGAAGGAAAATACGTAACTTCTCGCCATTTAAGAGAACGTTTATTCAAAGAATTGGAGAAAAATTTAGCATTACGAATAGAAGAAACAGCATCGCCTGAATCTCTAATTGTTTATGGAAGAGGAATTTTACACTTGTCTATTTTGATAGAAACCATGAGACGCGAAGGTTATGAACTTCAGGTAGGACAACCGAAAGTAATCACCAAAGAAATAGACGGAAAAAAATGCGAACCCATTGAAGAGCTGAGCGTATTGGTTCCGGAAGAATTTTCGAGTCGTGTGATTGATATAGTTACACGTAGGCGAGGGGAGATAAGCTCAATCGACAGTAAATCAGACCGTATTTATTTAAATTTCAAAATCCCTTCGCGAGGAATTATTGGCTTACGCAATCAAATGCTTACAGCCACAGAAGGAGAAGCAATCATGTCGCATCGTTTCATTGATTTTGAACCTTGGAAAGGCGACATTAGTTTGCGTCATATCGGCTCGCTTATAGCAATGGAAACGGGAGTGGCAGTAGCTTATGCAATTGATAAATTGCAAGATAGAGGCAATTTCTTTATTGCACCTATGGAAAATGTGTATGAAGGTCAAATTGTCGGGCAGCATATTCGTCAAGATGATTTAGTTATCAATGTTACCAAAACAAAAAAAATGAGTAATATGCGTGCGGCAGGTTCCGACGATAAAATAATATTAACACCGCCTTTGGATTTTTCATTGGAAGAGTATATGGAGTATATAGGCGAAGACGAATACTTGGAGATAACACCCAAGTCATTGAGATTGAGGAAAATAATACTTAACGAAACGGATAGAAAAAGAGCAAATAAACAATGACAAGAGAAAAAACCTTAACTCGTGTTTCATATATAAGTGCTGCAGGCAATGCGGTATTGTCGGTAGCAAAAATTGTTATCGGCATTATTTCGGGCAGTCTTGCCGTTCTTGGCGATGGCATTGACTCGGCTATGGACGTTTTGATTTCTTTTGTAATGATTTTTACAGCACGTATCCTGAGGCGTCCGCCCAACTACAAATATGTGTACGGCTACAATAAAGCGGAAGGTGTTGCTACTAAAATCCTTTCCTTAATTATTTTCTATGCGGGAATACAAATGTTAGTATCTTCAACACAAAGTTTTTTCTCAAGCGAAACAAAAGTAATGCCCTCAATCATTGCTATTTATGTTACTGTTTTTTCTATTGTAGGCAAACTTATTTTAGCATGGTACCAATACCGTAAAGGAAAAAAAATCGACAGTTCAATGCTCATTGCCAATGCCGTAAACATGCGTAACGACGTACTTATTTCTGTCAGTGTATTACTTGGTTTAGTATTTACATTTATTTTAAAAATGCCTATTTTAGATTCGGTTGCAGGTTTTATTGTCGGTATTTTCATCTTGAAATCAGCCATTGGTATTTTTATCGATTCCAACATTGAATTATTAGACGGTGTGAAAGATGAAAGCGTGTATCAAAAAATATTCGAAGCCGTTGATGAAACAACCGGAGCATTTAATCCTCACCGCGTTCGTTCACGTAAAATAGGGGATTTGTATCAAATAGTTCTTGACATTGAAGCAGATCCGAACATTACGATTAAAGAAGCCCATGATATTTCCGAAGCCGTTGAGAAAAATATTCGTCAAAAAATAGAAAACATATACGACATTATTATCCATGTGGAACCAATCGGTTCGTGCAGTAAAAATGAAAAATTCGGAATAGACAAAAACTATCATCGTTTAGAAAAAAAACAGTCTAAAAAATAATAAATAAAACAAATAGTAAATAATTTGACATTCAATAAGATATTTTTTTTACGAAAAAATATCTTTAATTTTTTATAAATTGTATTTAAATTTAATATACCTTTGTAAAAAAATAAATCTCATATTAATAAAACAAAACGAATTAACTGTAATATTATAAACAACGTGAATATGAAAGAAATAGCAAGATTTAAAGGACAAAATGGAATTATCATAGTTAATGATGACTCATTGGAAATTTCAAGACAATCATTTGGTGGATTTATAGCTCAAGGTGGATTTGTAGGAAATCGTATTTATAATTACGAAGATATAAGTTCAATTGAATACAGAAAGCCCACATTATTAGCAAATGGTTATTTTAAAATAATTGTACAAGGAACTAATGAAGTAAACGCAAAAGTAGACTTATTGTGATCTTCATTACAAAGTATGCAAGATCAAAACACAGTTGTTTTGCGTGCTTTTTCTAAAAAAGTAGGTGAGGAAACAGACAGAATTTATCAATTAATTCTAGAAAAACTCAAAGAGCATAAAAATAAAACTACAAATCAAGGAACTTCATATAGCAAAATGGATGAATTAAAAAAACTTGGTGAATTAAAAGAGAGTGGAATTTTGACCGAAGAAGAATTTCAAAAAGAAAAAGAAAAGTTGTTAAACAAATAATTTAAAA
>JAAYQB010000029.1 GCA_012519525.1 Bacteroidales bacterium
CCGGAAAATTCTTATCTCTTACAATGCCATACATAGTCCCCTCTTTTGTTGCGGTATAATCACGATAAGTCAATGGTGTTGAGGTTTCATAAGCTTCGATATCGGATAATATGTTAGGAAAAGATTTCTCTAATTTTTGTAATAATTGTTGAGCTTTTATTTCCTTAAATGCTTTGTAGTCTTCTCCACGTCGTCCAATGCTTGTGTTTTCCCATTTTCTTACTTCATCATATTTCATATAACCGATTATCTCTGCACTTTCAGCATAAGTCGGATTGCCGACATGGCATTGGTGCATGAACAAATAGTTTTGAGGATATTGAGATGGGTCGTAATCGTTTATTCCCCAAACATTTTCATTATCATAGTAGTAAAAATTTGAATTTAAGTATGGAACTTTATTCTCTTTAAATTTGATATATACCGTAAAATTGGAAATTGTGTTTTCCAAACTACGAATACGTTCTTTATAGACATTGCGTATCAAAGGAGTATTGATTAAATTAATGGTAGCTTCGGGGTGAATGTTAGAAATAATATTTTTAGCTTCGATAATTCCTTTTTTTCGAGTTTGAACACCTGTTGCTTTTTTATTATCAAAAAGGATTTCCGTTACCTCGGTAGAAGTATAAATTTCGCCTCCAAAACTTCGTATAGATTCAGCAAGAGAATGGGCAATTTTATCACTACCATTAATAATTCGAAAAGCACTTTGGATATAAAAAGCATTAATTAAAGCATAAATATAAGTAGGAGTTTTATCTTTAATCCCGGCATATAAAGGAAGATTTCCGGCTAAAACATTTTGTAGTTTCTCATCGGAAGTAACGGAAGCAATAAAATCATTGACACTTATTTTTATATAATCGGGATTGATAACAGGAATTCCTTTAATTGGTCTAAGATTATACAGAGGCGAAGCACCTGCTACTTCGGAAATACGTTGCATATAAGTTTTAAGGTCGTTTCTTCTTTTAGGAAAGGCTTTTGCCAATGTTTCTATAAAATTTTCTTTGCCCATGGCATATTGATAGTTTTCGCCTGCAATCGAAATAATATCATAAGCATTGGGGTCTAATTTATTCAAAGGTACATTTAATAATCCCAAATATTTGAATAATTTATACAAAGACTGCCCTTCTTCCATGCTACCGATATAGTGCATTCCCGTATCGAATTTAACCCCAAACCGTTTAAAGGTTTGTAAACATCCGCCAATCTGCGTATGCTTCTCTAAAACAGCAACTTTATATCCGTTTTTCGATAAAATATAAGCACATACCAAACCTCCTAATCCACTGCCAATAATAAGTACATCGTAAATGTGTCGATTGTTCATGTTTTAAATATATGTTAAATTTTTAGGTATAGCGTTACAATTACGAGCGAGCTTGACTTTTTCGGGGTCGGAATCAGTAGCAGTTATTTGTAAATTTTTCTTTACCAATGCCGCCAACAAAGCATATTCTCCATAGCCGCAATTTTCGATATGATAGTTTCCTTCTTCGGGAAGTTGTGCTATTTGCCGTTCAAAATTACGATGTAAACGTAATGACCTTCGCACCTTCCATTCGACTTTTCTCCCTTTATAAATGTAATTATAAATAATCATTTCTTTAAAATATGCAGGCGTTTCGTATTTTTTAACCATTTCGGCATAAGCCTGTTGATACCATTGTCGCATTAGTTTGGTAGTTTCTAATGTCGATTTATTAAATCTATATGTTTTATTTTCAGGCGAAATACGTTTTTCTACACGAATAGTTACATCTCCTTTCCGCAGTAAAAACTCCTTTTTAGGAAACATATATCCGATGCCGTGAGTTACTACGGGAACAATATCGAGTTCGAGTTCTTTTGCTAAATAAAACGCTCCTTGGTGAAAGCGTAAAATAGTGCAGTCGGCGGAACGTGTGCCTTCGGGAAAAACAAGAACAGAATAACCATCTGTAGTTAATTCTTTTAATTTATCTACATTATTTTCAATACCATCAATTACAGGAAGAAAATCTGCATAGCGAATAATCCACCCGTAAAGAGGGGTATTCCACACCCATTTATTGGTCAAAACTATGATTTTCGGCGACAATAATAAAGTATATAAAAGATCTAAATGGGATTGATGATTGCAAATAATAATGCTTGGTTTTTCAAAAGTTTCTTTGTGTTCATTGATAATTTTATACGGCA
Organism: Bacteroidales bacterium; assembly: GCA_012519525.1. Taxonomy (GTDB): domain Bacteria; phylum Bacteroidota; class Bacteroidia; order Bacteroidales; family WCHB1-69; genus UBA5266. The sequence goes on from JAAYQB010000029.1 coordinate 2,191, forward strand.
CTTGAAACATCAAACGAGCTAAAAAACGCATCGTATAACACAAAATTCGGTGAAAACGGTATTTGCTTTTTTTATTGTTTTTTCTTATTATCAACATAATACCGCCTATTAGACTTAAAAAAATACTTCCTACAAAAAAGATAAGGAAAGCAAGTCCTGTTTTAAAAAGATTCCAAAAAGTGATGGGGATTGGTCTATTTTTTCCCTTTTTGGTGGTCAGCCATTTGTATATTAATGGCGGAAAAATATACGCCATTAGTATGACCGAAATCATTCCAACAATGGTTACTTCGGCTAAAGATTTCATAGCAGGATGTTTAGCAAAAATTAACGAACCAATTCCTATAAACATAATAAAAGCCGACAATAAAACAGTGTTTTTATACGAGATTAACATTTTCTTTTTGTAAGTATATTCATACATCAAGCCTTCGGTAACAAAAATAGTATAATCATCGCCCATTCCAAAAATAAAAGTAGCCAATATGATATTGACAATATTGAATCGTATATCAAACAGGCTCATCATTCCTAATATCCAAACCCATGCAACTGTCAAAGGGATAAAAGCCAATAAGCTGATTTCTAATCTTCCAAAAGATAAAGTTAGAAAAAGAAAAACCAAAAATCCACAGATGTAAAGGATGTAGTCAAAATCGTCGGAAAGAAGTTGTATCATTTTAGAAGTGATGGACGAAGCATCGAAAGAGAAAGTATTTTTATCGATTGTGTTCAATTTTTCTTCTAAACGGAATCTATTTTCAGGCTTTGTCAATAAAACGGTAACAATCATTGCCCTATCATCGGTGTTGATAATATAATTTTCGGCAAAAGCAGCGATTAATGGTTGAAAATAATCTGTGTTTTGCGGGACTAATTTTTTTTCTAACAACGTATCGAAAGCAGCGAATGCATTTGCTTTAAAACCCATCTCTTCCGATAATGAATGGATATCGTTCAATACATTTTCTTTTTTATCTTTCCAAAATTGCTCCCATAAAGCCAATCGTTTTACTTGCATCTCTTTTGAAGGCAAATAAATTCCAATACCCGAATGCTTGAAAATAATGGTATCGGAAACAGCAAGAGAGTCAATGATAGAAGAAGTTTGTTCGTAATTTTCCAAAGCTTCTTGTATCGTCTTTCCTTCTGCAACACAATAAATAGTATGTTTATTTTGATTCAGCATAGCATTCAGTTTGTTCATTTGCAATTGCTGTTTTTCAGTCATATAATTTATTTTGTTCATATCGGATTCAAAAGTAGTGAATCGGCTGAAATAAAAGAAGATAATCGTTAATAAAAATACGATTAATACTATCCATTTATTATTTTCCGGAGATAAAGCAGCTAATTTTTTAAAAACTAATTTTTTGTCTTCTACTTGAGACAGTGTACGTTTTGGTAAAAAATGAGGCAGAAAAACCAATACGAACAAAATGGTTCCCAATAAAAGCAATGAAGCAAAAATTCCGAAATCGTGCATTGATTCGGAACTTATAAACAACAAACTTAAAAATGCTCCTATGGTTGTTATATTTCCTATGATGAGTGGCGATGTAATGTCTTTGATGCTACTTTCGATGGTGTAACCATGCCGATAATGCGCTAAAAAATGAAGAGAATAATTCACCGCTATTCCTATAATTATTGAGCCTATTCCAATAACAATCAAAGAAATACTATCGCTAAAAAAAGATAATAATCCCAAAGAAAATAAACCTCCAAATAAAATAGATGCAAAAATTAAAAGAATGCTGCGGACATTTCGAAAAAAATAAATCAACAAACTAAAAATCAAAATAATGGCAATTGATATTGACGTCCAACTGTCTTTTTTAATTTGTTGTGCATTGGTAAGACTGATATAAGCAGCACCAAAACTATCAATTTCTATTTCATTTCCAACAATTTGATAAGTTTGAGCAATGGCACTGTCAATGCTTTGTATCAGAAGGGCATTGTTTGCCGTTTCGCTAATAGGATAATTAGACGTAAGTACGACAATGGCTTCATCTCCCTCTTTATTAAAAATATAACCATCGTTTAATTGATAAACATCACTCAGTTGAAATGATTGTAATCCGGCTAATACGGGCAGTGATAATCCCAAAGGATCGTTTATAATGGTTTGTTTTATCATGCCTCCTATCGGCGACGAAAGTAAGTATTTATTATTTTCTAACTTTTGCCGTATTTTTTCTTTTGATACTATCGTATCAATGCGTTCGTAATCGCTTTCCGTTAAAAAATAAGGTAAATTATCTATTATAAAATGAGTTATTGCCGTGATTTGTTCTTGGTCGATAGTATATTTTATTGATTTAATGTGTTGAGAATCTATTTTTTGTAAATTTTCCGCCAATACATCTACGGCTTCCATTAACAAATCGGCATCCGTATCGGCAGCAGTATCTTTCATTTTAATAGTTAACAAAATTTGATTGGCAGCTCCAATGTGTTGATAAGCAAAACTTATTCGTTCATTTTCTTCATTTTGAGGTAAAAAACTTGAAATATCTTCTTTGGAACGAAGTCCGGTAACTCCCCATACAAATATAAAAATAAGGGCAAATAAAAGAAGCCATAATACAGATTTCCGTTTTTGAAAAAAAGAATATAAAAACAAGAACAAATTTTTCATTTACGTTTATTTAATCGATGAATTAACAAAGAAGGATAACCATAAACAATTGATATTATACACAATAAAGTGTTTAACAAGCTGATTCGTAAAAAATCTTGACGAGGACGAAAATGCGAAACCCTGTCTTCTTTTTTGGGATAATACACTTGTATCGGCACCGACTCAAGTCGAATACCTCGCCACGCACATCGGACCAACAACTCAATTTCGGCTTCGTATCGTCTGCAAAAAGGAAGCATCTTTTTCATTTTTTTGACAGGATACACTCTATAACCGCTCTGAGTATCGGGTAGTTTATATCCCGTTTGTAGTCTTACCCAAAAATTAGAAAATTTATTGGCAAATAAACTCCCTTGATTGATATTTTTTTGATTAAAATCACGACTTCCTATTATCAAACTATCCGAAGTTGATTGAATTTTATTGATAAACACAGGAATATCTTCAGCAAAATGCTGCCCATCAGCATCTAATGTTAATACATAATGATAGCCTCTTTTTCGAGCAACTTCAAAACCTTTTTTCAAGGCATAGCCTTTTCCTTTATTTTTATCATAAGAAATAAAAATAATGTTTTGCTGAAAAGAAGTTAAAATATTTACCGTATTATCGGTTGAGCCATCGTTGACTACAATAACAGTCGGACAATATTCAAGAGCCGAAAGAATGACTTTCTCCAATGTTTTATCATTATTATAAGTAGGTATTAAAACACATAATCGTAATGATTGAACGGACTCTTGTATATTCATTGCTCTTTTTTTAATACTTTTTTTATTAGCAACAACTCATAATGAAGCTAAATTTTGAGAAAATTTCTTCTTTAACATACACCGTCCCTTTAAGATGATAAATCGCTGTAATATCGTCGTTCACTAAAGAAAATTGAACAAAAACTTCCGGATATTGATGCGGAATAATAACATTGATAAATTTAAGATTTTTTATTTCTTTAATCATCAATGATTTGTTGAGGCTTAACGAAGCTAACTCTTTAATAATTTGCACAATGCACGCTCCGGGTGTAATAGGATTTCCCCGAAAATGTGCATTATAAATTATATGTAGCGGATTGAATCGTATTTTAAAAACAGCTTCTTCGTCGTCTATTTTCTGTTCTAAAATGGTGTAAAAATTATTTTGCAACATTATTTAGTTAAGATTAAATTTGTCATCAGCAATAAAAGTATTCCTTTTTATATTTGAAAGTAAAATTGTTGTAACATCTCCTCCTGCTTCGTTCATGATGATTTTCTCCGCTAAATAAGTGCCGGCATCTACATAAACATGAATAGAGGAAAATGCCATTTTGATTTTAGAGCTTTTCGGATTTAGCTTAATTAATACTTGTTTTTGATTGGTCGAATAATTTGCCGTAAAACTTTTACTGTCGCTTAAAGTACTTCCATTAATCATTCCTATAATGATATCTGTCATATTATTAATCATTTTATCGGCTTGCGGTTCCAAATAAACGACGCCGTTTTTATCTTTTACGGCTGTTTTTCCTTTGTTCATAATAAAAACAAGAACACGAGGCGAAACATACTCCCATCGTAAATTGTTAGTCGCTGCATAATACATTATTCCCATTGCAAGCGAAGGGTCTTTTAGCATTGACATTTCTTTTTTTTGAATAAAATTGCATTGTAAACTTGTTGTTTCTTTTGAGACTAACTGCATTTGATTGATAAAAGCCGTTTTTTCCTTGCCTGTCATTTCCTTAAAATCTTCTGTTTGAGAAAAAACATTTCCTGAAAAGACTAAGAAAATAGAAATTAATAACAATCGTAATTCTTTCATTATTGATTTTTTTATGATTCTTTGCAAAAGTAATGATTTTTTCTTTCTATTTGCGAATAGAAATGATGATTGTCTGAAAAAAGTGATTCAATGCTGTTTATTTCATAGATTCCTATTTCTTCAGTTAATGGTCGTATGGGACTCATATTCCTTATAATCATCTACTTGTTTACCAAATTTAATTGCCTATTCGCTGTATATCACATTATCAGGCTTGGAAAATTAGGTTCTTTGCCGTTTTTAGCTTGATAAAAAATGCTTTTTAATATGTTTTTTTCAATATCGTCCCATTTTTTATTCCGTCTCCCGAATGCTTTTTCAGCGATAGAAATAACTTTATCTATTTGTGCATCTTGCATTTTTTCAGCTCCTCCCCATCGGAAGGAAGCAATAAAATTAGGCATATATCCGGCTCCAAATACATTAGAAGCTACTCCGACTACGGTTCCGGTATTGAACATGGTATTGATACCGCATTTGACATGGTCGCCCATAATAAGTCCGCAAAATTGCAAGCCCGTTTTTACGAATCGCTGTTCGGCATAATTCCATAATTTCACTTCGCTATAGTCGTTTTTCAGATTAGAAGTATTGGTATCGGCTCCTATATTGCACCATTCGCCTATGACGGAATTGCCCATAAATCCATCGTGAGCTTTGTTGCTATAGCCAAACATTACCACATTGTTAATTTCGCCTCCTACTTTACAATAAGGACCGATTGTTGTCGGACCGTAAATTTTAGCTCCTAATTTTAATTGAGCATGTTCGCACAAAGCAAAATCGCCACGAATAATGCTTCCTTCCATGATTTCAGCCTGTTTCCCAATATAAATTTTACTGTTATCGGTATTGAAAATAGCTGCCTCGACTATTGCTTCTTCTTCTATAAATATATTTGCTTTATCGCCAATTACACGATTGCTACTGCCGAGAGTTTGAGATTTCCTATTCTTTGTAATAAGGTCAAAATCAATTAATAATTCTTCTTTATTATCCGTAAATATACGATATAATTGCGTAATGAAACGACAGTCGCCTCGGTATTCTATTTTTTCGCCCGAATAAGTCAACAACGAATCAGGTAAACTGCTTACAACATGAGCAATAGGAATCCCGTTTTTAAAAAGTGATTGCCCCGTTTTTAATTGAGTAACAGCTTCGACCAAGTCGTCGGTAGGACAAACAGAACCTGCAATCAAAAGATTTTGCTTCTCAAGATATAAAGGAAATTTTTCAGACAGATAATCTTCCGTTATGCTCGAAGTTTTTGTTTGCAAACGTTTTTCCCATTTTTCACGAAGTGTCAGTATACCGACTCTAATATCAGCCTGAGGACGAGTATACGTGAAAGGAAGAAGGTTTTCCTTAAAATTATCGTCAAATAAAATTACATTCATAGTTAAATAGTTAAAGTGATTAGTTATTAGTATTTAATAAATTCCATAGCGTATCTTTTATTTCGTCTACTCCCATGTGTATTTGAGAGGAAAGAAAAACAACGGGAAGATCGTTAGGAAGTTTGTTTTTTATTTTCTCCAAATTATCGTACGGAACAATATCGCATTTAGAAATAGCCAACATCCGCTTTTTGTCCAATAATTCAGGATTGTATTTTTTTAATTCATTTAATAAAATTTTATATTCTTTTTTAATGTTTTCGCTATCAACAGGGACTAAAAAAAGTAAAACAGAGTTTCTTTCGATATGTCTTAAAAATCTCAATCCCAACCCTTTCCCTTCGGCAGCTCCTTCGATTATTCCCGGAATATCGGCTACGACAAAAGAATAATTATCTCTATATTTTACCATGCCCAAATTCGGCTTGAGAGTAGTAAAAGGATAATTGGCTATTTTAGGTTTAGCATTGGAAATCACAGATATAAAAGTTGATTTTCCTACATTAGGAAATCCGATTAAACCCACATCTGCCAATACTTTTAATTCTAATATTTTCCAGCTTTCAATGCCTTCTTCTCCGGGCTGAGCAAAGCGTGGTGTCTGAAAAGTTGCCGATTTGAAATGTACGTTTCCTAAACCTCCTCTGCCGCCTTTCATTAAAATAAGTTCTTGTCCGTCTTCCAATATTTCGGCTTCAACAGCCATTGTTTCAGCATCTTTTACAATCGTACCCAAAGGAACTTCGATAATACTATCTTTTCCTTTTTTTCCGAAACATTGATTTTTACTCCCCGACTCTCCATTTTCAGCAAAAACATGTTTGGTATATTTTAAATGTAATAAAGTCCATAATTGGGCATTGCCTCTAAGAATAATATGACCTCCCCTTCCGCCATCTCCTCCATCAGGACCTCCTTTAGGTGTCTGTGCCGTACGTGCTAAATGAGCCGAACCGCTCCCCCCTTTACCCGAACGAAAGAGAATTTTTACGTAATCAATAAAATTTTCATTACTCATAGAAGCTTAATTTTATTGAATAACAACGTGTATTCAATAAAAAAATTGTTTTTTAATAAATAAAGGTGAAATCTTTTTTATTATTTTTATTTCGCTTTTTTTTTGCGAGGATTTTCAGAGTAACAAGAATACACAAAATGCCGCATTAGTACTCTAATTGAATTTCAAAAAAAATTGTTAATATAAATTTTTTTTGAAGTTTAGCTAATACAATAATTTTATATATATTTGTAGTAATATTTTTAAGTTGTAGAATAATTAAAATCAAGGATATGTATGTACATTTTATAGCAATAGGCGGCAGTGCAATGCATAATTTAGCCATATCTCTTTTATTAAAAGGATATAAAATTACAGGTTCTGACGATGAAATATTTGACCCGGCAGCTGCAAGATTAAAAAAGTACGGTATTTTTCCTGAAAAAATAGGATGGGATGCAAACAATATTACCTCTGATATTGATGCCGTTATTTTAGGAATGCACGCACGCATTGACAATCCGGAACTATTAAAAGCAAAGGAATTAGGACTGAAAATATACTCTTATCCCGACTTTATTTACGAACAATCGAAAAATAAAAAACGAATCGTCATAGGCGGAAGTCATGGAAAAACAACCATTACTTCAATGATTTTACACGTGCTTGACACTTGCGGCATTCCTTGCGATTATATGATTGGTGCCCAATTAGAAGGTTTTGAAGTAATGACAAAATTATCGGACGACTCTCCCAGCATTATTATCGAAGGTGATGAATACTTGACTTCTCCCATTGACCGCCGTCCGAAATTTCATGTATATCAACCTGATATAGGCGTAATAAGCGGAATTGCCTGGGACCATATTAATGTTTTTCCTACTTTCGAAAATTATGTAGAACAATTTCAAATTTTTGCCGATTTAATTCCCGACGAAGGCTGTTTGATTTATTGCAAGGAAGACGAACATTGTATACGAGTGGCTGCTAACACCAAAACTAAAAATAAAATCGGCTACTCTATTCCGAATTACAGCGTAGATGAGCAAGGCAATTATTTACTTCACAGCGACCATAAAGATTATAAATTGCAAATTTTCGGACGACATAATTTATTGAATCTGAATGCTGCTTTTCATGTTTGTAGTTGCATGGGCGTAAACAAAGCTGATTTTTATTCGGCTATGCAATCATTTAAAGGCGTCAACAAACGATTAGAAAAAGTATACGAAGACAAAGAAAAAGCTCTTTACAAAGATTTTGCACATGCTCCTTCTAAATTAAAAGCTACGATCAGTGCTTTGAAAGAAAAATATCCTAATCGTTATTTAGTGGCTTGCGTAGAATTACACACTTTCAGTAGTTTAACAAGCGATTTTTTAAAACAATATGCTCACACGATGAATGCCGCCGAAGAAGCCATCGTTTATTTTAATCCTCATGCCATTGCTTTAAAAAAACTGCCGCCTATCACTGAACAACAAGTGTTGAACGCCTTCGCTAATCCTAAACTGCATGTATATTCCGATTCGGAAAAATTAAAGCAACATTTAACTTCTATTAAATGGAAAAACAAGAACTTACTAATGATGAGTTCAGGCAATTTTGATGGAATGTCGTTTGAAAGTCTATTTCAATCAGTATAAAAAATGGAAGAAAAAACAAAGAACAGCAATACGATAAAGAAAAAAACTTCTAAAAAAAAGAAGATAATTAAAAGAATTATCTGGGGTTTTACCATTTTTATTGCTTTACTTTTCTTAAGTGCCGGCATTATAGCCTATGTCTTTGAAGACAAAATAGCCGATATCGTATTAAAAGAACTATACAAATCAATGAAAACGGAAATAAAACACAAAAACGTTTCATTCAGTTTGATACGAAAATTTCCTATGGCATCTTTAAAAATAGACGAACTTCAAGTACAAGGATTTAATGAGAAAAGAGACATGCTGTCCGCTTCTTCTGTTTATTTACATTTTAATTTTTTAGACCTGATAAGAACCGACTATAAAGTAAAACGCATTGAAATCAAAAAAGCGGAATTGCGATTAAAAGTATTTAAAGACGGAGTAGCCAACTGGGATTTTTTCTCTATCAAAGACAGTTCGGATAAAGATTTTGTCGTAAACTTAAACTCTATTGTATTAAAAAACGTCAATGTCAGTTATGAAAGTTTAGAAGACGATATCGAGCTTGGAGTCAGTGTCTCTACTTTGACAGCAAAAGGCGATTTTGCCAAAAAAACATTCGACATGCAAATAACGACCGATTTAACAGTAGATTCCTTAAAAGTAGCTAGCGATTTCGCCGTATACGATAAAAACTTGATTATCAACACCGATATGCTGATTGACAACGAGAACTATCATTATCAATTTAAGCATTTAAAAGCGCAATTAAATCGATTAAATTTTAATGTTGATATAGATTTACAAAAGAAAATACAAGATTGGCATTACTCTATCAATTTGAACGGCAAAGAATTAAACATAAAAGACATCTTAAAACATACGCCCGACTATGTGAATGAAGCAATAAAAGGATACGAGTTAGGCGGTTTACTGCAAATTAATTTAACAATAAAAGGACAAACAGGAAAAAAGAAAAAAATAGATATTCGCTCAAAATATTCAATCAAAAAAGGAACTATTCATAACATAGCGAACAATATAGGACTTATCAATGTCCGCTTGCAAGGAAATTTTCACACGACAGGATTTCAGCTTTTACAAACTACGACCTTGCAAGTTTCCGACTTAAAAGCAATTTTAAACAAAAAAAACATTTCAGCGAATCTATATATTAAAAACTTACAAAGACCTTTTGTCCGTCTCCATCTCGAATCGGATGTCAATTTAGAAGATTGGCAAGATTTTATGCCAAAAAGCTATGTTTACGAAGCGAAAGGAAATGCCGAAATAAATATCAATTTTGAAAACCAATTAAAGAGTTTTTCAACGATTAGTACCGCCGATTTTGAAAAAGCTACTATGAGCGGAACTCTCATTCTATCGAATGTGTATCTTCAATTGGTACAAGGTGAAACTGCCATAGAAGAAATAAACGGAAAGGTAGAATTGAACAATCAAGTGTTGTATTTAGACTATGTTAATGGTAAAATTAATAAAAACAATTTTATCATCAACGGTAAAATTAATCATTTTTTCGATTATATCTTTGACAATCAAAAACCTATGCATATTATTGCTGACGTATCTTCTCCTTATCTAAACATGAATACTTTTTTAGCTCGCAAGGAAACAACAAGTTCTAAAAAGTCGGACAGTGAATTTGAACTCGTTTTTCCCGCTAATATTAATTTCAATATAAAACTTTCTGTTAATCAATTTGTCTTCGATAAATTTGAAGCAGTCAATGTCAGCGGCAATGCAAGTTTAAAAGACAATACATTTACAGTAAACAATCTGAATTTAAAATCTTTTGGTGGCAATATGATAGCCTCAGGATATGCAGAAAAACAATCAAATAAAACATTTTTAGTTTATTGTAGTGCTAAACTGAACAATGTAGATGTACGGAAAATGTTTTATTCTTTTAATAATTTCGGACAATCGGATAACGGCTTAACCGATAAAAACATTAGAGGCACGGCAAGTACGACTATTTTATTCAAAGCCTATATCAAAGACAATTTAGATATACTTCTCGAAAGTGTTGATGCTCTTTCCAATATAACCATTACAGATGGTCAATTGCTTAATTTTAAACCCCTAGCATCATTATCTAAATTTGTCGATTTGGAAGATTTATATAATATTCGTTTTGCAACACTTAGCAATCGTATTCAAATCAAAAACCAAGTAATAACAATTCCGGAAATGGACATTAAAAACAACGCTCTTAACCTAACTGTTTCCGGTTATCAATGGTTTAACGGAGATTTGGATTATTATATTAAAATTAAAATGAATGAACTTTTAAGTAAAAAATTCCAAACAAAAAGAAAAAATAAAAAAGAAGAAGATTTTGGAGAAATTATCGACGATAATACAGGCAACACCTATGTGCATCTTACTGCCACAGGAAATTTAGACAATCCACGTTTTAAATGGTCGCGAAAAGAAGCAAAAAAAGAAGTTAAAGAACAAATTAAGAGCCAAAAAGAAGACTTAAAGACTATCTTTCAATCGGAATCAAGAAAAATAAAAGAAACAAAACAAGAAGATAAAAAACTAAACGACGACACAAAGAAAACACTCGATATTGAAGTTGATGAAAATTGGTAAAACATAAAACAATGATAGGAGAAAAAGTATTTTTAAGAGCAGTCGAAATGGAAGACATTGACACATTGTATCAGTTTGAAAACGATGTAGATATTTGGCATTTAAGCGATACTATTATGCCGTTTTCACGTTTTACGATAGAACAGTATGTTATCAATTCCATGGCACAAGACATATACAGTCTGAAGCAGTTACGTTTAATCATTTGCGAAACTACGACTAAAAATCCGGTCGGATTGATTGATTTATACGATTTCAATCCCACACATCGACGTGCAGGAGTCGGAATAATAATTGCAACTCCTTATCGCCGAAAATCTTATGCCAGCGAAGCTTTGCAATTACTGCAAAACTATGCTTTCTCAACCCTACAATTGCATCAATTATACTGTTCTATATCGGAAGATAATAAGGCAAGTATCAACTTATTCCTGCAATCGGGATTTATTAAAACAGCGACTCGAAAATCATGGAACAATAAAAACGGAAAATGGTTAGATGAATATTTTTTACAACTCATAGCAAATAAAGACCGTTAAAAGAAAAATGAAAAAAAAGATAATTATTATCCTTAGTATTTTTGCATTCATCCTGATAGCCGGAAGTACTTTAAGTTATATTGTTTATCAAAAAATATTCAAAACAGCTATCTCTCAGCAAGCTCCCGATTATCTATACATTCCTACCGGAACAACCTATGAAGAAATGTTAAAAATCATTGAAAATGAAAACATATTAAATGATTTTCAATTATTTAAAAAAGTTGCCAAGTATAAAAATTTAGACAAAAACGTCCATGCAGGAAGATATAAAATTGAAAAAGATTTAAGCATCAACTCTTTAATAAATAAACTAAAAACCGGAAGACAAGAAGCTGTAAAGCTAATTTTCAACAACATAAAAACAAAAGAACAATTATCGCAACGCATTTCCGAACAATTGGAATTGGATAAAAATCAATTACTTAAACTATTAAACGACAGCGTATTTTTATTACAATATGAAATGAATCCCACTACAATACTATGTATGTTCATTCCCAACACTTATGAATTTTGGTGGAATACGTCTGCGACAGCTTTTATTGAACGCATGTACAAAGAATACAAAAAATTTTGGAACCAAAATCGTCGCAATCGATTAGACACTATAGGATTAACTGACATAGAAGCCATCATTTTAGCATCTATTGTACAAGAAGAAAATCACCGCAAAGATGAGCAAGCACGTATAGCCGGACTTTATATGAATCGCTTAAAAAAAGGCATGCTCTTACAAGCCGACCCGACAGTAAAGTATGCTTTGGGTGATTTAAATGTTAAACGAATATTATTTAGAGACTTAGAAATAAATTCTCCCTATAACACGTACAAATATCTCGGACTTCCACCCGGTCCTATTCGCATTCCCGAACCATCGGCAATAGAAGCCGTACTTTATTATGAAAAACATAATTATTTATACATGTGTGCGAAAGAAGATTTTTCAGGGTATCACAATTTTGCTGTTTCAGCACGTCAGCATGCTATTAATGCAAGCAAATACCATCAAGCTTTGAATAGAAAAAAAATAGCACGTTGAAATCAACGCAATAATACAAAAGTTCCTCTTACAACTCTCGTATGATATTCATTGAGTTTATATTGTATATAATAAGTATAAACCCCTTGAGGTACCTCTTTGCCCTTATAACGACCATCCCAGCCTTGATGAATATCGGTAGTAGAAAATATCTTGCTCCCCCAACGATTGTAAATATAAAACTCATAACTATTAACGTCAACAAAAACACATACAGGCTTAAATATTCGATTTTCTTCAAATTCACTATTGGGGTAAAAAGCATTGGGAATATATAATGTGTCTTTTTTATGAATTTCCAATATATTGGAAACACTTTCATCTTTAAACATATCATTCCGGCAAACAGCTACTACTTTGTAATAAAACGTCTTCCCTTCATCAGCCAAATTGAATATAAATTCCGAGTAATCAAGCGTTGATGCAGCTTCACTACTTACTACCGAAAATTGAGATTGACTTTGTGTTCTTCTATAAATATCATACGCCTCTAAATCATTACTAAAACCTTCGTATGCATTCCATAACATCGAATTTGACTGAAAATCGCTTGCGGATTCTTGCAATACGATATTATTGGCTGTGTCAGAAGCAACATATTCAATATCACATTCATCTGTAAGAGTAAACACATAATAATACACATGAGAGTTAACATTTACTTTATTATCGGAAAATAAATAAGTTTCCTTTCCGGCAACTTTTTCTTGCTTATCAAAATAAGTAAAAGTTTTTCCACTATCCAAACTCTTATATAAAAACAGATTAGTAAACAGAATACTATCATTGACATAAGCTGCAATATCAAGATATTTATTTTCTTCGACCGTAACATAACGCATTAAAACACTTCCACTTCCACTTATTCTATTAAAAACCGCATCAACAATATTTGAAGTACTTGTGTATTGATTGGATGAATTATAGGCTTGCACATACAGTCGGAAAGTATTAGACACATTGACATGCTTGTAGTTATACTCATAAACATTGCCTTTTACAGATGCAATATACTTAAAATCTCCATTGTTTTCAGAAGCATAAATGCGAAAAGAATCGACACCACCGGGCATATTTTGATAATCATTCCAACGCAAAGTAATAATACTATCGCACTTATCAAGCGTAAATGATAAAAACAAAGTGTGATGTACAACTCCAAGAGGACTGGCATTTAAACAAGTGTCAAGTGTAGCAATGCGATATTCTTGAGAGCAAGAAGTTGCTGAGTTTTTCTCGTCACGATAAAAAGTATTTTCGGCTCCATATAAAGTATCCAAAATTACCCAAATATTATCTTTAAAAAAATAGACAATATAGCCATAAGTATCTTGCGAAGGACTTCTCTCCCACCCTATTTCGGTTTTACTAGTAAGCGTATTAATACTTACCGTATCTAAGCGTGCCGTAACAGGGGCAATAAAATCAGTAAAAAAATCATGCGCTTGATTAGAAATATAATCACAGCCATGCCCATTGTTATACCTAATTTGATAATAGGTATTTTTTCCACAAAAAGTTATTGTATCATTGAATGTTATAAGAGAAGTTGTACCTATTCTATCCCAAAACCCGTCCGTATTTCTCTCAATAGAAAAGGTATCGTTTAGCGAAAAATCAATAGGATAGTTCCATGACAAAAAAGCCACTCCTGTACTTTGATCATCAACTACTAATTGAATGTTATGCGAAGTGTCGGACGTATAAACAGGAAGCATTTTATCGCCATTGATAGGATGCGCTTGTAAATAATAAAAGTTTTGAGCTAAATTAGCTTTTGCACCAATATGTGTATAAGTGCTTTGATTAATATCGACACTGTCTAAAAGCTGAAAAGTACCACTTATATTAAGTGCCGTATATAGTTTAAATTGGTAAGTATCGGGAAGATTGGTTGCATCCCAAAACAATAGAACATCCGATGAGTCATTCACTTGTATACAACGAAAATGTATGCTTTGCGATAAAGTAATATTCGCAAACAACATTAACGAGATATAAATTAAAATAACTCTATGCTTCATTATGAAATAAGTATCTTATTATTGAACGTAAAAATAAAATTATTGTTATAACTATACTTTAACATACTATAACTATAGGAAAGATAAAATAGAAAAACATTCAAATAAAGTCTGTTTGATGTACTTATTTTTTTTATTTTTGCAATTCTTGGAGAGATGCCAGAGCGGTCGATTGGGGCGGTCTCGAAAACCGTTGTACTTGCAAAAGTACCCAGGGTTCGAATCCCTGTCTCTCCGCATAAACCTACCGCCAATCCTATCAGTTTAAAAATCAGCTTTTTTTAACAAAAAAAAGAGTGTATGTAAACTTACACACACTCTTAAATTTTAATTTATTATATACTTACAATTACTTTTGTATGGTCATTTTCTTAACTATGCGTTGTCCTTTATACTCCATACTATAATAGTAAATACCTACAGCTAAATTATCTGCATTAAAGTCTAAATATTGAAC
>JAAYQB010000030.1 GCA_012519525.1 Bacteroidales bacterium
AATTGGATTTTCCGGTAAAAATAGATGCCGGGACTGAATTTATGACATATCAATGGAATACTTCTGAAAATACATCTTTTATATATGCTCCTAAGGTAGGAACGTATTATGTTACAGTAACTAATTATGAAGGGTGTAAACATAGTGATACCATATCCGTATTCCTTGAAAAAATTCCTATAAAAATAGAAAATTTGACATTGGATTATTGTGAAAATTTTTCATCTACATTCAAAGTAACCACTCAATCCGATAGTGTTTTATGGAGTACGGGACAAACATCGCATCAAATTGAAATTACAAAGCCGGGTACTTATACTGTTACTGTTTTTAAAAGTAAGTGCATTAATACCGATAGTATTACTATTGACACTTGTGATTTTAATTTGTTCTTACCCAATACTATAACTCCCTTTGATAATAATAATCTTAATGATTATTTTTCTTTGATATTACCAAAAAAACATCAAATCAAATCCATTCATATTGATATTTTTGATCGTTGGGGGAATAGAGTATTTAGTTCAAAAGACATTAATTTCAAATGGCGAGGAGAAATAAATGGGAAAAATGCTCACAATAATATTTTTAGCTATGTATTAAAGGTATCTTTAGATGATAACAGACATTACATTTATAAAGGTTTTATTTTGGTAATGTAAAAAAAAATTTGTCACACAAAGTTTTGCTTTAATTAATAGTTTGTATTATAATCAATATTGTTTAAAAAAAAATGTAATTTTGCATTTTTAATATAATACATTAATTTTTGGTCTCCATGAAAAATAATAACGTAAAAGAGAAGTCTATAGCTTCAAAAAAACCACAAAATCCTTTTTCGGTTTTATTAAAAAAAATTCTACCTCATATTGCTGCTATTGCAATCATGTATTTGTTAACACTTATTTATTTTAGTCCTATATTTTTTGATGACAAAGATCTTCCCCAAGGTGATATGGTAAGCGTAGCGGGAATGACACAAGAAGTGAAAGCCTATCAGGAAGCAACCGGTGAATATTCGGAATGGACAAATGCAATGTTTAGCGGTATGCCTACCACTACTTTATGGGTAAAACCCTATTTTAATGTTTTTCTTAAACTAAGTTTTATTTTTCGTGGCGGACTTCCTTTGTTTCATGCCGGAATGATGTTTGTTTATTTGATTGGTTTTTATATTTTTATGTTATGTATAGGAGCCAATGTTTGGTTAAGTTTATTGGGGGCTATTGTATATGCTTTCGCTTCTTATAATTTTATTATTATTGAGGCGGGACATGTTACCAAAGGTTATGCAATGGCTTATATTGCTCCAATGATAGGAGGAGTTATTCTTGCTTTTCGCAAAAAATATATTTTAGGAAGTATCATTGCTCTGATTTTTGTAGGATTGGAAATAGTGAGTAATCACCTTCAAATCACGTATTATGCTTTGATAATGATAGGTGTTATTGCGATTGTTTATTTTTTCTATTATTTAAAAGAAAAAGAATTAAACTCTTACTTTAAAGCAGTTGCGGTGTTATTAATTGCTGCTATTTTAGCGATTATTCCCAATATGGGAACGCTTTTACCTACTTATGTTTATAGCAAAGACACCATGCGAGGCGGTTCCGAACTGACCATAACACCTGAAAACAAACAGGAAACTGCAACAAGTCCCAATGAAGGAGGATTGGAAAAAGATTATGCTTTTGCTTGGAGTTATGGTAAAATGGAAACATTTACACTCTTGGTTCCCAATCTTTATGGTGGTGGACATACGGAGTTGGATTCCGATTCGGAAACCATGCAAGCGTTGCGACAAAACGGCTATGGTTCACCTTATTTACCTACCTATTGGGGCGAACAACCTTTTACTTCAGGTCCCGTTTATGCCGGAGCTATTGTTTGCTTCTTGTTTGTTTTGGGCTTACTAATTGTGAAAGGTCCTGAAAAATGGTGGTTATTAGTAGTTTTTATCATTTCCTTGATTTTATCGTGGGGAAAAAATTTCGATGCGATTAATGATTTATTATTTCATCATTTACCTTTTTATAATAAATTCAGAACGCCTGCTATGGCATTAATTATTGCCGGCGTGGCAATGCCGATATTGGGAATGTTAGGGTTGAAAGAAGTAATAACAAACACAATGCAAAAAGAAGAATTGTTGAAAAAGATGAAAATCAGTTATTTTATAGTAGCAGGTTTGTGCTTGTTTTTAATGTTTTCGGCAGCAATGTTTTTCGATTTTTCGAGCAGTAACGATACCCAATTTCAAAGTCAATTGGCTAATGCCGGTTTTAATGAAACAATGAGCGGAAATATTTTATCTATTCTCGCCGATTACAGAAAATCAATGGTATATAGCGATGCATTTCGTTCTCTTGTTTTTATTTCATTGGCTTTTAGCATTTTATTTTTATATGTAAAAGGGAAATTGAAAAACAGGAATATGTTAATAGCAGGTCTTATGGTATTTGTCTTAATTGATGGTTGGACGGTTGCTAAACGCTATTTAAACGATGATGATTTCCAAGATAAAAATAGAGTTAAAAACTATCATCAACCGACAGAAGCCGATAGGATGATTTTACAAGATACGGATATTAATTACAGAGTGTTAAACTTATCAACCAATACATTTAATGAATCGGGTACTTCTTATTTCCATAAATCAATTGGAGGATACAGCCCTGCAAAATTACGTCGTTATCAAGACATGATTGATTTTCATATCGGAAAAGAAATCCAAACATTTTACTCGGAAGTTACATCAAAGCAGGGAAATATGGACATAATGGATTCGGATAAATTCAAGGTATTAAATATGTTGAATACAAAATATTTTATTCTTCCTACGGGAAATAATCAATTATTCCCTTTGAAAAATAAATACGCTTACGGCAATGCTTGGTTTGTCAACGATATAAAAATAGTGGAAAATGCTGACGAAGAAATCATATCATTGTATTCAACCAATACAAAAGATACAGCTATTATTGACAAACGTTTTGCTGACATGGTGCAAAACAAAGATATATCAAGAGATAGCAATGCCGTTATTACGAACACCTTGTGTCATCCTAATTATTTGAGTTATACTTCGGAGACGAACAAAGAACAGTTAGCTGTTTTTTCAGAAGTTTTTTACGACAAAGGTGGTTGGGTAACCTATATTGATGGAAAAGAAGTTCCTCATTTTCGCACCAATTATATATTGCGTGCCATGCTGATTCCTGCCGGAAAGCATACAATTGAGTTTAAATATATTCCTCACATGAGTATATTAAGTGCTAAAATATCAATGGTTTCGTCAATTGTTATTATTCTATTATTGCTTTCGGCTTTTGGAGTTTATGTATATCAACAAAGAAAAGTAAATATAAATTAAAACGCACAGATTAGTTATGAAAAAGATAGCTTTAATTACAGGAATTACAGGTCAAGACGGTTCTTTTCTTGCTGAATTTTTATTAGAAAAAGGATATGAAGTTCATGGTTTAATGCGTCGTGCTTCTTATTTTAATACGGGTCGTATAGAACACTTGTATTTTGATGAATGGATAGAAGACATGAAACAAAAACGCAAAATAGAATTGCATTATGGTGATATGACCGATTCATCGTCTATTATTCGTGTTATTCAATCTATCCAGCCGGATGAGATATATAATCTTGCAGCACAATCACATGTTAAAGTGTCGTTTGAAGTTCCCGAATACACTGCCGAATCCGATGCAGTGGGTACTTTACGTATTTTGGAAGCAGTGCGTATTTTGAGAATGGAACAAAAAGTAAAAATATATCAAGCATCTACTTCTGAATTATACGGAAAAGTCCAAGAAATTCCGCAAAACGAAAAAACCCCTTTTTATCCACGTTCGCCTTATGGAGTGGCAAAACTATATGCTTATTGGATAACAAAAAACTATCGAGAAGCATATAATATGTTTGCTGCCAATGGAATCTTATTTAATCATGAGAGTGAGCGCAGAGGTGAAACCTTTGTTACACGCAAAATAACCTTAGCTGCTTCGCGTATCGTACACGGATTGCAAAAAAAATTATATTTAGGAAATTTAAATGCTCAACGCGATTGGGGTTATGCCCGCGATTATGTAGAGTGTATGTGGATGATACTTCAACATCCCACTGCTGAAGATTTTGTGATTGCTACAGGAGAAACTCATTCTGTAAGAGAATTTTGCACTCTCGCTTTTTCCGAAGCAGGGATTGACTTGAGATGGGAAGGACAAAACGAAAACGAAAAAGGAATTGACAAAAAAACAGGTAAAGTTTTGGTAGAAGTAGATCCTAAATATTATCGTCCCACTGAGGTTGAGCAATTGTTAGGAGATCCGAGCAAAGCTAAAAAACTGTTAAAATGGAATCCTACATCTACTCCTTTCAATGAATTGGTGAAAATTATGATGCAACACGATTTGGAATTTGTAAAAAATTATCGTCCTAAAACAATATAATGATGATGAATAAAAAAGATAAAATATATGTTGCCGGTCATACGGGTTTAGTAGGGTCGGCAATTATGCGTGCACTACAAAAATACGAATACAATAATATTCTAACAAAAGATTTATCGGAGTTAGATTTGCGTAATCAACAAAAAGTCAACGATTTTTTTGCTGTAGAAAAGCCCGATTACGTTTTTTTGGCTGCTGCTAAAGTAGGGGGAATTTATGCCAACAATACCTATCCCGCCGAGTTTATTTACGATAACTTAATGATAGAAGCCAATGTTATTCATGCAGCTTATGTCAATAAGGTAAAGAAATTATTGTTTCTTGGCAGTTCATGTATTTATCCTAAAATGGCAGAGCAGCCCATTAAAGAAGAATATTTACTTACAGGAGCTCTTGAACCTACTAATGAAGCTTATGCTATAGCAAAAATAGCCGGATTGGAGATGTGTAAGTTTTATCGCCGTCAATATAATTGTGATTTTATTTCAGCTATGCCAACCAATTTATATGGTATTAACGATAATTTTGACTTAAAAACATCTCATGTATTGCCTGCTTTGATACGTAAATTCCATGAAGCAAAAGTAAACAATCAGCCCGAAATAGTACTTTGGGGAACAGGAAAAGCATTAAGAGAATTTCTTTATGTTGACGATCTTGCCGATGCACTTGTGTTTCTGATGAATCATTATTCCGATGAAATTCATGTGAACATAGGAACAGGCGAAGATTTAAGTATTTACGACCTTGCTTTAACAATTAAAGAAATTGTAAATTATCAAGGCGCTATTGTTTACGATACTTCCAAACCCGATGGAACACCGCGTAAGTTGTTGAATGTCGATAGGCTGCATCAGATAGGATGGAAACATACGACTGCATTAAAAGAAGGAATACGCCTTGTGTATGAATGGTATTTAAAAGAAAAAGTATAATATGTCAACACCTATCGTTACCATTATAACCATTACTTACAATGCTGAAATAGTCATAGAAAAAACTATTCAAAGTGTTCTTAATCAAACATATTCTGATTTTGAACACTTAATTATTGATGGAAAATCGACCGATGGAACGATAGCAATTGTCGAAAAATACGAAGCAGACATTCGCAATGGCAATTATGCAATTTCTCCTCATCAATTTCGCTGGATAAGTGACCCCGATACGGGATTGTATCATGCTATGAATAAAGGAATTGAACTTGCTAAAGGAAATTATATTTGGTTTATGAATGCAGGAGATAAAATTCATGCAAACGACACCTTGGAAAAAATAGCAAAAAAAATAAACGAAAATCAAAATCCAACCGTATTGTATGGACAATCATTAATAATAGATCAAAACGATCGACCTTTAGGAGAACGACATAAAATAGCTCCTTCTGATTTACATTTAAACCACATGTTAAACGGATTGGTAGTTTGTCATCAATCCATTCTTGTTAAAAGAGATAAAGCACCTTTGTATGATTTGCAATACCGTATAGCATCTGATTATGATTGGGTAATTAAAGTATTAATGCAGTCGGAAAGCAATATCTATATGGATGATTATTTATCGAATTTTATGATAGCAGGCACATCAAGCGTTAACCGAAAAAGAGCTTGGAAAGAAAGGTATTGTATTATGAAAAAGCATTTTGGTTTATGCAAAACACTATGGGCACATTTTAAAATCGTACTTAAATACCCTTTTACGCGGAAATATTGAAAAAATGAAAATTCTAATTATCGGAACATCGTATCCTTATCGAGGAGGTTTAGCCACTTTTAATGAAAGATTGGCACAGCAATATATTAAGGAAGGGCATCAAGTTGAAATAATTACTTTTACGCTACAGTATCCTTCGTTTCTTTTTCCCGGGAAAACCCAATTTACCAATGACCCACCACCTCAAGAAATAAAGATTAAACGTAAGATAAACTCCATTAATCCAATCAATTGGGTAACTGTTGGGAAAAAACTACGAAAAAAAGAAGCCGATTTAGCTATTTTTTGTTATTGGATGTCGTTTATGGCTCCTTGTTTTGGAACAATTGCTCGACAAATTAGAAAGAACCGAAAAACAAAATGTATTGCTTTAGTACATAATATGATACCTCATGAGCCAAGTTTGTTAGATAAAATATTATCCCCTTGTTTTGTCAAACAAATGCACGCTTTCATTGCACTATCTGAGTCGGTAATAGACGATATTAATCAATTTGATAAAAACAATAAACCAAAAACTTTTTCTCCTCATCCCATTTACGACCATTATGGAGAAAAATTAGATAGAGAGTTTGCTTTATCCCAATTGAATTTAGATAAAGATTGTCGTTATTTACTTTTTTTCGGTTTTATTCGCCCTTATAAAGGATTGGATTTATTATTAGATGCTTTCGCTGATGAGCGTTTACGACAATACAACACAAAATTGATAGTTGCAGGAGAATTTTACGAAGGTGAATTATTTTATCGTCAAAAAATCAAAGAATTAGAATTAGAAAACTTGGTAATATTACATACTGATTTTATCCCAAATGATAAAGTAAATGTTTATTTTTCAGTGTGTGATATTATAACGCAACCTTATAAAACTGCCACTCAAAGCGGAGTAACACAAATTGCTTTTCATTTTAATAAATCCATGTTAGTTACCAAAGTAGGAGGTTTAGCCGAAATAGTTCCTCATGGAGTAATAGGCTATGCAGTAGCACCCGAAAGTAGTGAGATTGCAGCATCTTTAGTCGATTTTTATGAAAATAACAGACAGGAAATTTTTGAAAAAAATATTATAAAAGAAAAAAATAAATATGCTTGGAATATATTGACAGCAAAAATACAGTCGCTATATGAACTAATTTAAAAAAATTATGGAGCTTAAGAAAAAGATAATAGAAAGCATTGAAGTCAAACAAAATATCCTTCAAGACGAAGTCTTATTACATCAAATTAAAAAAGCGATAACGGTATGTACTCAAAGTTTAAAACAAGGAGGGACTATCTTTTTTTGTGGAAATGGGGGAAGTGCTTCCGACGCTCAACATCTTGCTGCTGAGTTGTCAGGACGATTTTACTACGACCGTCCACCATTAGCTTCTGAGGCATTGCATTGCAATACATCTTATCTTACAGCGGTAGGCAATGATTACGGATTTAACTATGTGTATGCACGCTTACTACAAGCAAACGGAAAAAAAGGAGATGTATTGATAGGTTTGTCAACATCGGGAAATTCTGAAAATATTATTCAAGCTTTTCAAAAAGCAAACGAAATAGGGATTGCTACTATTGCTTTTACAGGACAAGATGGAGGAAAATTAAAGAACATTAGCAATATTTTGATAAACATTCCTTCGAAAGACACTCCACGTATTCAAGAATCCCATATAACAGTAGGACATTTGTTATGTGAATATGTTGAAAAAGAAATGTTCTCATTAAAATAAAAAAATATTTTTTATTTAAAAAAAAATGGTTATTTTTGCAAAATATGAAAGAAT
This sequence comes from Bacteroidales bacterium, assembly GCA_012519525.1. Taxonomy (GTDB): domain Bacteria; phylum Bacteroidota; class Bacteroidia; order Bacteroidales; family WCHB1-69; genus UBA5266. Next base: position 7,952 of record JAAYQB010000030.1, read on the forward strand.
TAGTAGTTGATATAAAATTAAAATATAGAAATCTCAAAGAAAGAGATCCTTACTTTTATGTTTTTTAACAAAAAACAAAATAAATTAAACGACTAATCAAATATAAATTTAAAAATAACTATAAAAATAATATAATTATGGAATTACCTTTTGCAGAATCTTGGAAGATTAAAATGGTTGAGCCTATCCGAAAAAGCACACGTGCTGAGCGTGAAAAATGGATAAAAGAAGCTCATAACAACGTATTTCAATTAAAAGCAGAACAAGTATATATAGATTTATTAACCGATTCGGGAACAAATGCCATGAGCGATAGACAGTGGGCTGGCTTAATGCTTGGCGACGAAAGTTATGCAGGTGCGAACTCTTATTTGAAGATGAAAAAAACAATCAATGACATTACAGGTTTTGAATATGTTTTGCCGACTCATCAAGGTAGAGCAGCTGAAAACGTATTGTTTTCGTGTTTAATCAAAGCCGGCGATATGGTGCCGGGCAATTCACATTTCGATACGACCAAAGGACATATAGAGTCGAGAAAAGCCTATGCCATTGATTGCACAATTGACGAAGCCAAAGACACACAACTCGAAATTCCTTTCAAAGGAAATGTAGACCCGATAAAACTCGATAAATGTTTAGCCGAAAATGCCGATAAAATACCTTTTGTTATTGTAACAATTACCAATAATACGGCTGGAGGTCAACCTGTTTCTATGGAAAATTTACGTGAAGTTAGAAAAATAGCCGATAAATATAAAAAAGCTGTTCTTTTTGATTCGGCTCGCTTTGCCGAGAATGCTTATTTTATTAAAACAAGAGAAAAAGGATACGAAAATAAAACCATTAAAGAGATTTGTAAAGAAATGTTTACCTATGCTGACGGCATGACAATGAGTGCTAAAAAAGATGCAGTGGTTAACATGGGAGGTTTTATTGCTACTCGAGTGGAAGAATGGTATGATAAAGCAAAAATATTTGGGATTATTAATGAGGGTTACATTACTTATGGTGGAATGAGTGGTCGTGATATGAATGCTTTAGCAATAGGATTAGATGAAAACACAGAATTTGAAAATTTGGAAACACGTATTAAACAAGTGCAATATTTGGCACAACGCTTAGATGAGTTTGGCATTCCGTATCAACGCCCTGCCGGCGGTCATGCTATTTTTGTTGATGCATCGAAAGTTTTAACCAGAGTTCCAAAAGAAGAATTTCCTGCTCAGACATTGACCGTAGAACTTTATCTTGAGGCAGGCATAAGAGGTTGTGAAATAGGCTATCTCTTAGCCGACCGCGATCCTGTAACACGCGAAAATCGCTTTGGAGGTAATGATTTTTTACGTTTAGCTATTCCAAGAAGAGTGTACACCAATAATCATATGGATGTGATTGCCGTAGCATTAAAGAATGTTTTTGACAGAAGAGAGCAGATAACTAAAGGCTTTAAAATTACTTGGGAAGCCGACATTATGCGACATTTTACTGTACAACTTGAACGTTTGTAAAAATAATTGAAAAAAGGAGTATACAATTGCTTACTCCTTTTTTTATAATATAAAAAGAAGAATATGACTGTCAATAATTTTAGTTTTTTTGAAATTTTAATGTTGATATGTTTTGCTGTAAGTTGGCCGGTTTCTATTTATAAAGCTTTAAAAACAAAACAAGTAAAAGGAAAAAGTCCTTATTTTATGATAATTATCATTATAGGTTACGCTTTTGGTATTATCAACAAAGTACTTTATGATTTTGATATAGTAACTTTTTTATGGGCATTTAATATGCTATTAGTCAGTGTTGATTTGTTTTTATATTATAAATACATTAAAATTAATTAGAAAATAAAATAACAAAATAAAAAAGAAATCGTTTTTTACTTAACATTAAATAATAACAGTTATGAAGAAGAAAATAATTATATGTATTTTTATAATAATAGGTAGTTATAATTTACATGCACAAAATCCTTATGATAATAGTATCGGTGGAATTGTAGGTTTTTTGAACGGAGGTTCTTATAAAGCATTTATTACGGATAATTTAGCATTTCAAGTTGATTTTGGGTTTAAAAGCTTACATTATGCTTTCGGATTAGAAGCAAATGTAAATCTTATGTATGAGGGAGCAATTAAAGACGGGTTTTATTGGTTTGCAGGAGCCGGTATAAGTGGAGGACCTGCTTTTGGAGAAAAAATAATTACTTTTCAAAACACTAATGATAGATTTGTAGTTTTTAAAATGGGCGTTAATTGCATTGGAGGAGTAGAGTATAATTTTAGGAATATTCCACTGACTTTGCAGGCTGATATTCGTCCGGGAGTACTATTTTATTTATATTTGGAAAGGAGAAGCTACAACTAGGTTTGATTATAATTTTCTGAACGTCAGTGCTAGATATACATTTTAAATAGCGTTAAAATAGCAGAAAAAGAGAAAATAAACGCTTGGATTTTTTATTCAAAATAAAAAATCAAAATATTTTGTAGAAAAGTGTATTTCTATTGTTGATTTTTATAACTTTGCAATCTTGAACATACGTTTTTCTATTACAAGCTAATGGTTTTATTATCAGCTTGTTAAATAGAATTGTGTACGCTAAATATATAAAAATATTAAATTAAGACTATCAAAATGAAAGTATATCAAACGAGTGAAATTAGGAATATTGCTCTCATAGGGGGAGCGTATTGTGGAAAAACTACTTTATCAGAAGCGATGTTGTTTCATGGAGGCGTTATTAATCGCAGAGGAAGCGTTGAGGACAAAAATACGGTTTCAGACTATAGAGAGATAGAGTTAGAAAGAGGAAACTCTATTTACTCAACCGTATTGTATGCAGAACATGCAGGAGTTAAAATTAATATAATAGATTGTCCCGGTCTTGACGATTTTATAGGAGAAGTAGTTACATCCTTGCGAGTGGCAGATACTGCATTAATGGTGTTGAATGCACAAAGCGGAGTAGATGTAGGAGCTGAAATACAATGGCGTTGGGTTAAAAAAGCAAATAAACCGGTTGTGTTTGTTGTCAATCAATTAGATCACGATAAGGCTAACTTTGATGAAACATTACGTCAATTGAAACATAACTTTGGCAATAATGTAACGGTAATTCAATATCCTATAAATGCTGGGGTCGGCTTTGATAGCGTGATAGATGTTTTAAAAATGAAAATGATTCAATTTCCTGCTAATGGTGGAAAAGCCGTTGTCTCGGATATTCCGGCTAACGAAAAAGATAAAGCAGAAGAATTACATAATATTTTAATCGAAAATGCAGCCGAAAATGATGAAGCATTGATGGAAAAATTCTTTGAAGAAGGAACCCTTTCCGAAGAAGAAGTAAAACAAGGGCTTCGTATGGGAATTAGAGATAGTTCTGTGTTTCCGGTAATGTGTATAGCTGCAAAGACGGATCAAGGGGTAACAACTTTAATGGATTTTATTAAAGATATTTGTCCTGTTCCTCATGAAATGCCTTATGAAAAGACAAAAGACGGGAAAGAATTAAAATACGATTCCAAAGAAGCACCCTCGGCTTTTGTTTTTAAAACAACAACAGAGCAACACTTGGGTGAAGTATCGTTTATGAAAATTTACAATGGTGAGTTTACCGAAGCAATGGATGCTGTCAATGCAGTGAATAGCTCAAAAGAAAGAATATCACAACTGCTTTCTATTGCCGGAAAGAACCGTGAAAAAATAGAAAAAGCATGTGCAGGTGATATAGTTGCAAGTATTAAATTAAAAAACGTAAGCTCGCAACACACTTTGAATTCAACTAAAAATGCTAACGACATTATCTTGCCGACAGTTTTGCCCGAACCTAAATTCCGTACCGCTATCAAAGCAAAAAATTCGAGCGATGATGAAAAATTAGGAGCTATTTTAGCAGAGTTACGCAAAAGCGATTTAACTTTATTGGTTGAGCAATCAAAAGAATTAAAACAAACAATCGTATCGGGACAAGGCGAGCAACATTTGAATATCAATCGTTGGATTATTGAGAAACTAAACAAAATAGAAGTCGATTTTATTAGTCCAAAAATACCTTATCGCGAGACCATTACTAAATCGGCTGAAGCCATGTACCGCCACAAAAAGCAATCGGGAGGAGCAGGTCAATTCGGTGAAGTTCATATGTTAATAGAACCTTATTACGACGGCATGCCTAACCAAACGAAATATCCTATTCGTGGAACAGACACCCATGAACTTGCTTGGGGTGGAAAATTAGTTTTCAATAATTGTATTGTCGGAGGAGCTATTGATGCGCGATTTATGCCTGCTATCCTTAAAGGAATTATGGAGAAAATGGAAGAAGGTCCATTGACAGGCTCTTACGCACGCGATATATGTGTAAATATTTACGATGGAAAAATGCACCCCGTTGATTCTAATGAAATGGCATTTAAATTAGCAGGACGTAATGCTTTTAGAGAAGCTTTTAAAAATGCAGGAGCACGTATTCTTGAACCTATTTATGATGTTGAAGTTTTTGTTCCTTCTGAAAATATGGGAAGTGTTATGACCGATTTACAAGGAAGAAGAGCCGTTGTAATGGGAATGGATAGCGAAGGGAATTACCAAAAAATACGCGCAAAAGTTCCATTGGCTGAAATGAATAAATATTCAACTTCTTTAAGTTCTCTAACAAGTGGAAGAGCTTCGTACGGAATGAAGTTTTCCGATTATCAACAAGTTCCTGCTGAAGTACAATCCGCATTATTGAAAGCTTACGAAGAATCGCAAACGGAAGAAGATTAAAAATTAAAATAATTATTTATAACTTTCAAAAAAGAGGGTGTTCAAACGAATGCTCTTTTTTTTATTGTTGTTCGATAAAACTTTATACACATTATGAAATATTACTCATAAAATGGCATACAACCTCTATTTTTAAAAAGTGTTTGATGGGAACATTACCCAAGGGAAAATATTGGTATAAATGGTAATTGAAGATATGAATTTTAAACTAGCTTAACTGTTTATTTTTCAAATTCCAATACTTTGGTTTTAAAGTGTTCGGGTATTTTTTTAGAACAATTGTTTTTTTTATCGTATCCCGACATTATCGAATAACAAGTACTTTTGATTTCGTTAGTTGTGTTGTCAATGATTCTTTGTAAGATTTTGACACTTTTTTCTCCTATTCCAACGACTTTAGTTTCAACAACGATGTTATCATTTAGAAAAATTGAATTGTAAAAATCGCAAGCAGTATGCACGACTACCATATCCAACTCCTGCCAATCGATTTCTTTTTTCTGAATAGTTTCCAAATATTTTAGCCGACCTAAATCATAGTAAGTAAGTTGTACACTGTTATTTACATGACCTACAGGGTCTATGTCCGTCATTCTTACTTGTATCGGAACTTGATGATGAAAAGTATAAGAAGTTGTATCCATATTAGTAGCAAAATCTTATCCGCATTTGGAATGTCCGCAACTCATACAAGTTACGCAACCGTCTTTATAGACCAATGTTTCTTGTTTGCATTCAGGACAAACTTGTTTAACTTTTGTTCCTTCTTTGATATAACGTTTTAGAGATCTTGATACGCCATTTTTCCATGTCATGATGTTGTCGTCATCTAAACGTAATTTATCTATTAAATTAACAACACTGGGTAGCGGCATTCCATGTCGTAGAATACCGGAAATAAGTTTTGCATAATTCCAGTATTCTTTTAAGAACATTCTCGATAATCCTTGAATAGTAACTCCATAACCATCTTGATCTTCAAAGTAAAAATCATATCTTGCCGGCTCGGTTGCCGATGCTTTTTCTCTAATAATTTTACCGTGTTTTACCCATTTTGGAAGTGCTGAAAGACTTTCGGTTTTTCCGGTAAATATTTCATAAGGTCTTCCTTCTACTAATCCGACAACAGCTACCCAGTCTTCTTCTTTGTTTTTAAATCGTATTACATCGGCAGATAGCACTTTAGGACGTTTAGGTGCATTGGTTTCTCCAAAGCTTTTATTTTGATTAGCATTATTTGTACTTCCATTTTTAACTAAAACACCATCTCTTGAGCCTTCTCTATAGATAGTCATTCCTTTGCATCCGCTTTCCCATGCTGTTTGATAAATTTCATTTACAATCGATTCGGATGCGTTTTCGGGAATATTGACCGTAACGCTGATAGAGTGGTCAACCCATTTTTGAACAGAACCTTGTAGCTTGACTTTCATTAGCCAATCTACATCATGAGCGGTAGCTTTATAATAAGGCGATTGTTCTATAAGTTTTTCCAACTCTTTTGGGGACATGTATTTTAGTTCTTCTACATTGTAGCCTTTTGTTTGTGCCCACACTTTAAATTTTGGATGAAATACTTGATATTCTTCAAAAGAATCTCCGTTTTGATCGGTAAAGGTAACTTTTACATTTTGATCGTTAGGGTTTACCTTTCTTCTTCTAACGTGGGCAATCATAAATACAGGTTCTATGCCGGATGTTGTTTGTGTGCATAGGCTTACGCTTCCTGTCGGTGCAATTGTTAGCAAAGCAATGTTTCTTCTTCCGTATTGACACATGTCTTGATATAAAGCCGGGTCTGCTTCTTTTATGCGTTGAATGAAAGGATTATTTTTTTCTTTTTCAGTATCGTATATAGGGAAAGCACCTCTTTCTTTTGCTAATTCAACCGATGAACGGTAAGCTGCTAATGCTAGTTGCTTATGTACTTCCGTTGAAAATTTATTGGCTTCTTCAGAGCCGTAGCGTATGCCTAAAGCGGCAAGCATATCTCCTTCGGCTGTTGTTCCTAAGCCTGTTCTGCGTCCTAAAGAAGATTTGTCTTTAATTTTTTCCCATAATTCTTTTTCGGTTCTTTTAATTGCTATTTCTTCCGGATCCGAATTTACTTTTATAAGAATTTTATCTATTTTTTCTATTTCTAAATCAATTAAATCATCCATCAAGCGTTGAGCAATCATTGTGTGATTTTTGAATTTTTCAAAATTAAAACTTGCTTTTTCCGTAAATGGATGATCTACATAACTATATAAGTTTAATGCTAATAATCGACAGCTATCATAGGGGCATAAAGGGATTTCGCCACAGGGATTGGTTGAAACCGTCTCGAATCCTTGTTCTGCATAACAATCAGGAATGGCTTCTCTTTTAATGGTATCCCAAAATAAGATTCCGGGTTCTGCCGATTTCCAAGCATTATGAATAATTTTATTCCATAAAGTTTTAGCATTTATTTCTTTTTGTATTACCGGATTAGGTGAATCAATGGGATATTGTTGTACATAAGGTTTGCCTGTTTTAACGCACTCCATGAATTCGTCGTCGATTTTAACGGAAACATTGGCACCTGTAATTTTTCCTTGTGTCATTTTTGCATCAATAAACTTTTCCACATCAGGATGTTTGATTGATACACTCAGCATTAACGCTCCTCTACGTCCTCCTTGTGCGACTTCGCGTGTTGAATTTGAATAACGTTCCATAAAAGGAACTATCCCTGTCGAAGAAATAGCACTATTGTTTACTAAACTTCCTTCGGGACGAATATGTGAAAGATCATGTCCGACTCCTCCACGTCTTTTCATTAATTGAACTTGTTCTTCATCTATCTTCATTATACCGCCATAAGAATCGGAATTTTCTTTATTTCCGATAACAAAACAATTGGATAGAGAAGCTATTTGAAAATCGTTTCCTATTCCAAACATAGGACTTCCTTGAGGAACAATATATTGAAAATTCTTTAAAAGTAAATTAATTTTTACTTCATCTAAAGGATTAGGATATTTTTTTTCGATACGAGCAAATTCTCTTGATAGTCTTTGGTGCATATCGTCCGGAGTTTGTTCATATATATTGCCGACACCGTCTCTTAGAGCGTATTTGTTTATCCATACATTGGCAACCATTTCCTCTCCGTCAAAATATTCTGTCGTTTTCTTCAATACTTTTTCATAATCATAGGTCTTCATTTGCTCACTATTCACGTTGTTAAAATTAAAACATTCATCGTCTTCATTTAATTCAATATGTTTTTTTATAGGGGATTCTTCTATAATAGGTGTTTCTGTTATAGAATTGTCTATCGTAAGAAAAGATTCTTCCGGACGTAGATTTTCTCTTTGCTGCAACAAAGAAGTATTTCCTAAAAGGTCTTTTTTCCCCGTAGTAGGAGTGTCGGTTTTGTTAGCTCCATACTTATAATCTACAACATCTGATGATGTGTCAGACTTTGAATTAGTTAAGTTAAATAAAGAATTAAATAAATCAGTCATAATTATAAATAAATAAAGTTTATATTATATTTGTATCCTAATATATCAAAATAATGTTACTTTTTTACAAGTGTGTTTTTTGCTATTAAATGATTTCTAAATGTTTAAAAAAAAATAATCTTTGAAAGATTCTTATGCAAAGATAAGATAATTATTTCGTCTTTTAAAAAGAAAACAACTAAAAAAATTCACAAAATAATGTTCATAACTTACCATATTGATTATCTGTTGCTTATAAATTAAAAATTAATTGTATTGTTTTAATTTATTGTGTAACTAATTGTAAAATACGTTTTTTGAAAATATATGTCTTTTTTAAAAATTGCTTTTTAAGTTTTGTTTTAATTTATTGTTATAGAGCTTGTTGTTGTTAATATTTTTGTTTGAACTAAAATAACACAAAGAAGCTTCTGTTAATTTTAGGTTAATA